>JANMQX010000261.1:0-1935 GCA_031370745.1 Ilumatobacteraceae bacterium | reverse complement strand
GTTCCATGGTGCAGGGTCGGAGCCATCAGGGGGAGAGCACAATGTCACACCAGTGTGTGTCCGGGTCCTCTAACCCAGTCAGGGCATGTTTCGTACCGTGAAGGTCAGAAAGTTCGGATCAAACGGAGGAAGAAAAAATGAGCACAGTCCTAGAACAACCCCGACAAGTCAGGCCCGGCGACGAGACAACGACGCGAGTCGGTCCAGTCGCTCTCAAGCGTCGCACGATCGACAGCATCCTGATCGGCTTCGGTGTTGTGGCCATGGCAGCGTTCGCTGTCGCAGGCGGTCTTCTGACGTGGGGTCACAACTTCTCGAGTGACTATGTCACCAAGGAGCTCTCGTCGCAGAACATCAGCTTCCCCTCGGCAGAGGCGCTCACCAAGGGTGACCGTGCCGATCTGCTCCAGTTCGCCGGCCAGAAGGTCGACACCGGCGCAGAAGCGCAGGGCTACGCCAGCTTCATCAACGGCCACCTTGCCGCTATCGGTGGCGGCGCCACCTACGCCGACCTCGGAGCTCCCGAGAGTGCAGCAAAGGCCGATGTCGCCGCAGCGGTAAAGGCCGGCAAGAGCACAACGGAAGTTGCGACACTGCAGGCCAAGGCCGACGGGATCACCGCCCAACGCAACACGATGTTCAAGGGTGAAACCCTCAGGGGTCTGCTGCTCTCGGCTTACGCATGGTCCACGGTCGGCTCCATCGCCGGCTATGCAGCCCTCGGCGCCTTCATCGCCGCCGCAATCATGCTGGTCCTCATCGGGCTGGGGCTGGTCCACCACCGGAGGACCCCCAAGACCGCCTGACTCCGCAGTGCGGCAACGAGTGTGCCCGGCCACAGCGGCCGGGCACTTTCGCGTCGGGCCATCGAGCATCGGCAGCCGATGACGTTGTCCTCTAGTGACTCGATCAGTGACAGCGCACCATTCGAGTACGGAGATCGGAGATCGACTCCCACCCGTCAACAGAGACACAGAAGAGGTGTTTGATGAAGGCTCTCGTGTATCACGGACCCGGCAACAAGGCGTGGGAAGACGTCGCTGACCCGGTGATCATCGATGGCACCGACGCGATCGTTCACGTCGAGGCCACCACGATCTGCGGTACCGACCTGCACATCATGAAAGGCGATGTGCCAGCGGTAACCGACGGTCGCATATTGGGCCATGAGGCTGTCGGGACCGTCGTGGAAATCGGCGACAGCACCCGGCGAGTCAAGGTCGGAGACCGCGTGCTCGTCTCGTGCATCAGCTCGTGCGGCACATGCGAGTACTGCCGCAAGGGCCATGGCGGCCAATGCCTTGGTGGCGGAGGTTGGATCCTCGGCCACAAGATCGACGGCACCCAGGCCCAACTCGTGCGAGTTCCGTTCGCCGACCTGTCGACCTATCCGATTCCTGACGGCGTCAGCGACGAAGCGGTGCTGATGCTCGCCGACATCTTGCCCACCGGCTACGAGGTCGGCGTGCTCAACGGTCAGGTCCGGCCGGGCGATGTGGTCGCGGTCGTCGGTGCAGGACCGATCGGGCTCTCGGCGATCATGGGATCGCGTTTGTACAGCCCGACGACAGTCATCGCGATCGACCTCGCCGATAACCGGCTCGAGGCCGCCAAGCAGTTCGGCGCCGACGTGATCGTGAACAACTCGCGTGAAGATGCCCTGGCAGTCGTTCGTTCGCTGACCGGTGGCCTTGGTGCGGACGTCGCCATCGAAGCCGTCGGCACACCGGCGACCTTCGAACTGGCTGCGGCACTGATTCGCCCCGGCGGACACGTTGCGAACATCGGTGTTCATGGAGTTCCGGCGACGTTGCACCTCGAGGATCTGTGGATTCGCAATGTGACGATCACGACCGGCCTCGTCGACGCCTATTCGACTCAAACGTTGCTGCGCCTGATCGGCGCCGGCCAGCTGGATGCCGGCCGATTGATCAC
>JANMQX010000164.1:0-3020 GCA_031370745.1 Ilumatobacteraceae bacterium | reverse complement strand
GGGCCGAAACTCATCGCGGTGGCGAGGTCGAGCACCGAAACCGACGCCGCGCCTTGCTTGGTCACGAACGCGGGACGCGTCGCTGCGTCGACGACCCGTGTGACCGTGCTGGGCCGGTGCCCATCGCGACTCAGTGGCCGTGCCTGCGCAAGGGTTGGGGACGAGACGTGCCCGGACCCGGCGTACCCCTTGACTTGTTCGAGGGTGCGTGCGTCACGGCTGTCGCGTGAGGCTGTCGAGCGCGGCGCGGATCAGTCGCCCGGCCTCTTTGGCGACGGGTACGAGTTCGTCGCGGTCTGGGATTTCGGCGATGACGTCGGCGTCGAGGGCTTCGACGATCGTGCAACCGTCACCGGCGCGCACGACGACGTTGCAGGGCAGCAGCAGCCCGATTTGGCGTTCGATCTCGAGAGCCTGCTGGGCGAGTTGGGGGTTGCAGGCCCCGAGGATCAGGTAGGGCTCGATGTCGGCACCGGTCTTGGTCTTGAGTGTGGCTTGCACATCGATTTCGGTGAGGATGCCGAAACCCTGCGCGGCGAACGCTTCCTTGACCTTGATGACGGCTTCCTCGTGGGGAAGATCCAGTTCGATGCTCAATGCGTATTCCATGATCGGTACTCCTTGTTGGTGTTACGGACTCGGCTGTGGCCCGGCCATCGCAAGGCCGGGTTGGTGTTGAACGGATGTCCAGTCGTCGTCGATCAGCACGACCCGGCGGCCGGCCCGGTCGAGGAGGGAAGCGGCGATCGAGGCCCTGTAACCGGATGCGCAATGCACCCACACCTGCCCGTCAGGTATCTCGCTCAGTCGGTCGTCGAGCTGATCGAGTGGCACATGAACCGCTGTGCGGAGATGGCCCGTGGACCACTCGTCGTCGCGGCGAACGTCGAGGAGCACGACCTCAGCGCGGTTTACCACCTCGGCCAGCTCGGCGAATGTCGCCCTTCGATATGAGCGCAGCTGTCCGCCCGCAGCCCACTCGTGGAGGCCGCCGCTGGCTGCGCCGGTGGGTCGGTCGATTCCGATCCGTGCCAGGTCGCGCTGCGCGACTGTGACCTCCTGGGCTGTGTCGCCGACCAGCGTGACCGGTGTGCCCCACGGGATCGTCCAGCCGAGATAGGTGACGAACTTGTCGTCCAGGGCGACATTGAGAGTGCCCGCCAGGTGGGAGTGGGCGAATGCTTGTCGAGTTCGTAGGTCGATAACCCAGTCGCCGGCGTGGATGCGGCGGCGCAGCTCGACCGGATTGACCTGAGTCGGCGGTGACAGATCGGGCGCTGTTGGGCCTTGCCGGTTGCGGGGCCCCATGTGGGCGTAATAGCGCGGGTAGGCGGTGAGGCCCGACATCAGCGTGTCAACGAATCGGTCTTCGTTGTCGACGGTGAGCGCGACGTTGGTCGCCCGTTCGATGGCAATAGTGCTCTCGTCGGTTCCGCTTGCCTGGGTCGACGAGCAGAAGCTGCCGAATCCGTGCGTCGGTTGAACAGCGACGTCGTCAGGCAGCTCAGCCGCGAGACGGCGGACCGAGCGGAACTGCGCCCTCGTCAGCTCCTCGGTCTGATCATCGGCGATCAGATCAGTGCGCCCAACGGTGCCATACAACATCGACCCACCGGTGAACACAGCGCAAGGACGCCCAGCTTCGCTGACCACATAGGACATGTGGTGTGGCGTGTGCCCCGGCGTACGCAAGGCGCGAACGATGAAACGCCCGACCGGGATCTCATCGCCTTCGCCGACGCCGACATGATCGAAGTCGACGTCCTCGGCGGCCGACAACACATACGCGGCGTCGACCGCCCGGGCCAACGCGAGCCCGCCGGTCACGTAATCGTTGTGACATGCGTCTCGAACACGTGAGTGATCCGAACACCGAGACGGTCTGCGACGGCCAGCACACGATCGATATCGCGCTGAGGATCGATGACCGCAGCCACCTCGCCGTCGCTCACCACATAGCTCCGGTCGCCCAGCGACTTGGTCTCGATCGTGACGATCTCGGTCATCTCGAATCGCCGCCCACCAAGCGAACTCGACCTTCGACGCGAACGGCCGACGCCGTGAAGATCAGGAGATCGAACTCCAGGCGACATCGTTTCGAACCTTGCTGGCATTTTGACATGAACGCGTCTCCTCGGAGATGATGCTCCACCATACCCCGGGAGGTATCATCACGAACATCGTCCCGACTAGAACGCGGACGAAGTCAGCCGGGCATTGGGCAGGTGTGCTCAGCCCCGGACAACGGATTCATCATGCTCGGGTTGTGGTCGCCGCTGAAGCCGCCCATGACGTGCGCGCAGTGCGAGACGTGGCTCCCAAAGTTCCGCTTTTCCTGTGCCGACTGGGCGGCGGCCGGCCCGGCAGCGGAAAGCCCTCCGACTGCTATGGCAACTATGATCGTTGCTTGCATGAGTGTTCGCTTCATGGTTGTGCTCCTCGGTGGATGTGGACTCAGGATGCCTGATGTGTGTCGAGTGGACATCGGGAAAAAATGCTGAGCTGTTTGCGGCAAACCCACCGGAATCCGCGTGGTGCAAGGTGGACACACGCGCTGATGGAGTTGTACCGGTGATCCAGGAAGATCTTCCTGGTGCGCTTCGGCGCGGCGAAGACGCGGCGGCGCAGAATATGTACCATCCATGTACCAACACAACGGTAAACAGCGGTATTCAGAGGGGAACAGCGGTCAACACGAAATGCGCTCTGACCAGGTGAAAAGCCTCCTACCAGGTGCGCAACAATCGTTCGGGTGTGGTCTCATAACCCGAAGGTCGCAGGTTCAAATCCTGCCCCCGCCACTAAAAGCACCAGGTCAGAGGCCCTTTCCGTTAGCGGAAAGGGCCTCTGGCGTCCGGACGTCGCGCGACGGTGGTACATGGAATAGCTGAATTGGTACATGAGTCGATCCTTGGCGTTGCTCGACCTGGTCAGCGAGTCGGCGGCTGGGGAACGTGCCCGAAGGTCGTTGACTGGCTGAGCAGAAATCTTGTTCTACGGTGTGCGTCCTCCGGCTTCAG
>JANMQX010000139.1:0-21893 GCA_031370745.1 Ilumatobacteraceae bacterium | reverse complement strand
GTGTTCTTCGTGCTGGTCGTCGCCGCGGCAGAGGTCGTCGTGGGCCTCGGCATCATCGTCGCCATCTTGCGCCGCAAGCCCAACGCCACAGCCGACGATCTCGCGGAATTGAAGGGCTGAGCCGTGCTCGACGTCGTGTGGCTGATCCCCGCGCTTCCGCTTGCCGGATTCGTCATGATCCTGCTGTTCGGCCGCAAGCTCGGCGATCCCAAAGCCGGCTACCTGGCGACGCTGATGTGTGGTGCAGCTTTCGTCGTCACGGTGGGTGTGTTCTTCGATCTCCTGTCGAAGACTGCGCAAGAGCGGCACCACGTCGCCAAGGTCTTCTCGTGGGTGCCGGTCGGCTCGTTGAAGGTCGATCTCGCCTTCCTCGCTGATCCGCTCAGCATCACGATGTGCTTGTTCGTCACCGGCATTGGCACGCTCATCCACCTCTACGCGATCGGCTACATGCACGGCGATCCGAGGTACTCGAAGTTCTTCCTGTATCTCAATCTGTTCGCCGTCAGCATGTTGGTGCTCGTGCTCGGCGAGAACATGCTCGTCACGTTCCTCGGATGGGAGGGTGTCGGTACTTGTAGTTACCTGCTGATCGCGTTCTGGCACGAGCGCGAAAGTGCGGCAACAGCGGGGAAGAAAGCGTTCGTCACCAACCGAGTTGGCGACTGGGGATTCATGTTGGCGATGTTCTTCGCGTTTCAGGCGACGGGCACGTTGAGCTACAGCGGCGTCAATGGTGCGGCGTCAACCATGGCGCAAACGACGGCGACCGCGATCGCCCTGTTCTGCTTCATCGGCGCCTGTGGCAAGAGTGCCCAACTGCCTCTGTACCTGTGGCTGCCCGACGCAATGGAAGGCCCCACGCCCGTTTCCGCACTCATCCACGCGGCAACGATGGTCACGGCCGGCGTGTTCCTCATGTGTCGGATGAGCCCGATTCTCAACGCCGCGTCATCGTACGCGCCGACGTTGATAGCGATCGTCGGTGGGGTCACCGCACTGTTCGCAGCCACGATTGCCGTCGCCCAGAACGACATCAAGAAGGTGTTGGCGTATTCGACGATCAGCCAACTCGGCTACATGTTCCTCGCGGTCGGGTCAGGTGCCTACACCGCGGCGATCTTCCACATGGTCACCCACGCATTCTTCAAGGCGTTGCTGTTCCTCGGCTCGGGCGCGGTCATCCATGGCATGCACAACGAGCAAGACATGCGCCGGATGGGCGCGCTCCGCAAGCTGATGCCGGTGACAGCTGCGACGTTCATCGTCGGCTGGCTGGCCATTGCTGGCGTACCCCCGTTCGCCGGCTTCTGGAGCAAGGACGACATCCTGCTCGCTGCATACGACAAGAGCCCCGCGTTGTGGGCCATCGGTCTCGTCACCGCGCTGCTCACCGCGTTCTACATGACGCGGCAGGTGATCATGGTGTTCTATGGCAAGGCGCGTTGGAAGGACGCGCACCAAGAGCACGGCGCGCACGGCGATTTTCAGCCCCACGAAAGCCCGGCGATCATGTTGCTGCCGCTCGTCGTTCTGGCAGGTCTGTCGATCGTCGGCGGCGGGCTCAACCTCCCGTTCAAACACAGCACCGAGAAACTGGCCAGATGGCTCGAGCCGGTCATCGGATCACCAGAAAGCACCACGGCCAAGCTGCCACTGGCTGTGATCGCTACCGTGGTAGCACTCGTTGGGATCGCGGGTGCCTACGTGATCTACGCCAAACACAAAGCCGAGCCGATCGAGCCGACGGTGCTCGCGGAGGGCTGGTACTACGACGCCGCGGTCAGCAAGTTCACGGGTGGCCCTGGGCGCGAGGGCTTCGCCGCCATCGCCTGGTTTGATACGAACATCATCGACGGAGCAGTCAACGGCGTCGGCCGGCTGGTGCGCGGAACCGCACAACGCATCCGCACGGTGCAGAGCGGCAACGTGCGCAACTACGCGGCGTCCATCGGCGTCGCCATTGTTCTGCTGCTGGCTTGGTTCGTCGTGGTACGGGGCAACTGATGATCTCCTTTCCGATCCTCACCATGCTGGTGCTCGTCCCGATCGCCGGGTCGATCCTGGTTGCAGTGTTTTCCAACCGCCGACCCGAATGGGTGAAGCTGATCGCTCTGCTGGCAAGCGCGCTGACTGGCGGCCTCAGCATCTGGGTGGTCGCTGCATTCGACAAGTCCAACGGCGATTTCCAATTCGTCAGCATGCACCCGTGGATCAAGCCGTGGGGTATCTCGTGGCATCTCGGCATCGACGGGATCTCGCTGTTCCTCGTGTTACTAACCGGCGTGCTTTTCCCTCTGGTGGTCGCGGGCACCGACCCGCATCACGATCACAAGCGCTACCTGTCGTGGATGCTGCTGCTCGAGGCCGGGCTGATGGGCAGCTTCATCAGCCTTGATCTCTTTCTGTTCTTCGTGTTCTTCGAGATCGTGCTCGTGCCGATGTACTTCCTCATCGCTGGTTGGGGATACGAGGGACGCGTGTACGCGGCCACCAAGTTCTTCCTCTTCACACTGGTCGGATCCGCGTTCATGCTCGTCGGCATCATCGCCACGGCATTTCTTGCCAAGGGCAGTGGGCCGCTCACCTTCGACCTGCTCCAGATCGCCAAAGCCGACTTCGCGCCGGCGACTGGCCGGTGGTTGTTCTTTGCCTTCGCCGTCGCGTTTGCGGTGAAGGTGCCCATCTTCCCGCTGCACACGTGGCTGCCCGATGCGCACACGCAAGCACCAACAGGCGGGTCGGTCATCCTCGCCGGGGTCATGTTGAAGCTGGGCACGTACGGTCTGTTGCGCTTCGGCGTGTACCTGTTCCCAGAGGCGGCTCGATGGAGCCGCAGCCTGTGGCTGACGCTTGCCGTCATCGGGATCATCTACGGAGCCATCGCGGCCACGATGCAGAAGGATCTCAAACGACTGGTGGCCTACTCGTCGGTTGCCCACCTTGGCTTCATCGTGCTCGGCATATTCGCGATGACGACGCAGTCGATCAGCGGCGGTGTCATGCAGAACATCAACCACGGTGTCTCAACCGGCGCGCTGTTCCTGCTGGTTGGCATGATCTACGACCGTCGACGCACGCGCCAGATCAGCGAGCTCAAGGGTCTGCAGAAGGTCGCTCCGATCTTCGCGGGTGTCTTCATGGTGGTGATGTTGTCGTCGATCGGCGTTCCGGGTCTCAATGGTTTCGTCGGCGAGTACCTCGTCTTGATCGGTTCATTCCTCACCGCCAGGTGGTGGACGGTGGTGGCTGCAACCGGTGTCATCCTCGCCGCGCTGTATCTCCTGTGGGCCTACCAGCGGGTCTTTCACGGTGAGCCCGACGACGCCAACAGAGGCTTTGCCGAACTGAAGGCGCGCGAGGCGGCTGTGCTGCTGCCCCTCGTCGGTGTGATCGTCTTCACCGGCCTCTATCCCAAGCCGATGCTCGATCGCATCGAACCCAGCGTCAAGAAGTTGATCGAACATGTCAGCGAGAAGACCGCGTACGTGGAACCGCAGCCCACCGGAGCGACACCGTGATCGCCGCCGACGCGACCTTGGTCGGTCCCTCTGTCAGCTGGTTCGCGCTCAGCCCCATGCTGGTGCTACTCGGCGCGGCGATGGTGCTTCTTGTCGTCGGCGCCTTGACACCGCGTTGGCCCCGTCACCTCTATGCCTTGTTCGCCTCTGCCGCCGGCGTCGCGGCGATGGTCCTGAGCTTCTTCCTGTGGCACGACATCACCAATGGCGGCCCGCGCACACTGGTCGGCGACGCCTTGCGATTCGACATTTTCTCAATGATCATCACCATCACGATCGCCGGGTCGGTGGTGCTGGTGGCATTCGTCACTGACGACTACCTCCGCCGCGAGGAGCTCGAGGGTCCAGAGGTCTACGCCCTCTACCTGTTGGCGGCGATCGGTGGCATCGTGATGGGATCCGCCAACGATCTCATCGTGCTGTTCCTCGGCTTGGAGATCATGTCGATCGCCTTCTACGTGATGGCTGCCAGCCATCGCAAGCGAATCGAGAGCCAGGAAAGCGGCATCAAGTACTTCATCCTCGGCGGCTTCTCGTCGGCCTTCTTCCTCTACGGAATCGCGATGGTGTACGGCAGCGCGGGCAGCACCAACTACAGCAACATCGTTGCGTCGTTCAACGCCAACGTCCCCGCAGTTCGTCACGACGCGTTCATCCTTGCCGGTGTCGCGCTGCTGATCGTCGGCCTGGGATTCAAGGCCGCCGCAGTCCCGTTCCACTTTTGGACGCCCGACGTGTATCAGGGCGCGCCGACACCGGTCACGTCGTTCATGGCGTCCGTAGGCAAGGTGGCTGCGTTCGGCGCGATGTTGCGCGTCTTGATCTTCGCCCTTCCGCATTGGCGCGACGACTACCGCCCGATCGTTTGGGCGATCGCGGTGTTGACGGTCGTCGTCGGCTCGACGATGGCCGTGGTGCAGACCAACGTCAAGCGCATGCTCGCCTTCTCGTCGGTCAGCCACGCCGGGTTCATCCTGATCGGCGTCGAGGCCGCCGCCCACCGTGCCGGCCAACCTGATGCCGGTGACGGCGTGCCCGCCGCGCTGTTGTACATGGTGCTGTATGCCGTCCTGGTGATCGGCACGTTTGCGGTTGTGACGATGGTTGCCAGAACCGGCGACAGCGCCACGGAGTTGTCGTCGTTCCGAGGCCTTGGAAAATCGCACCCGGCGATCGCAGTCGCCATGACGGTGCTGTTGCTGGCGCAGGCTGGCGTGCCGTTGACCTCCGGCTTCGTCGCCAAGTTCGGGGTCATCCAGGCTGCCGTCGAGGAGCACAGCTATGCACTCGCCATCGTGGCGATGGTGGCCTCGGTGATCGCCGCGTTCTTGTACTTGCGGATCATGGTGTCGATGTGGGTCACTGAATCCGAGCCGGATGACGCCGGCCGCGAGCCCATCCGAGTCCCGCTGTGGACCGGTGTTGCGCTGGCCCTGTCGGTGGGCTTCACGCTGGCGATCGGCGTCTACCCCTCCTGGCTGATCGACGCGACCAAAGCTGCCGTATCCACCAAGTAAGTAGTCCGCCACTCGAGTTACGCCCCATCTTCCCCCCGTCGGGCGCGATTCCAGAACTGGTAGCTCGGCTTTCGCGCCCGGGAGGCCTGATCGGGCGCGCTTGCGGTACTGGCAGTTCGGTTTTCGCGCCCGCACCGTTGGGCTCGCTACGCGGCGGCGGCGCCGAGAAGGGCCAGAATCCTCCCAATGTCGGCCACGGCCTCGCGCAGACCACCGTTCACGTCCATATCCGTGATGCGCGCCGAGGCCCACCCGATCGTCGCCAGCTTGCGGTCGCGGCCTTTGTCGGTGTGCGAGTCGATGGCACCGTCGTGCCAGGCCGGATGATCGACTTCGACCGCCAGCTTGAACTCCGGCCATGCGAAGTCGATGGCGATGTATCGGTCTCGGCCGGGGAGACGTACGAGGAACTGAGTCGCTGGCACGGGGAGGCTCTGACGAGAAATCTCTTCGAGAACCTTGAACTCGAGATCGGATTGCAAAGCAGCTCGCCAGATCGGCCTGCTGCGGATCACCGCAAGCACCGTCTTTGAGCCGGGTCGTTGTGGATGATAAAGCCGCCGGACGGTGTCGCTGATGGTGCCGAACGTGACGGTCTGTTCGTTGAGGAGTTGTTCCAAGACGGATGCCGTCGCCTCGCTCCCGATCATGTCAGCGCTATCGAAGATCGTGCGCGGCGGGCTGGTGAGGCGAATGCCATCGGGACGCTGGACGAGGTCGACGGGATCAATTCGACGACAGCGGTGCACGACGACTCCGTCCATCTGCGGCGATCGCCCATGGGGGACGAGCACGTGAATCCTCGGATCGCTCATCCGTCGCAGGCCCCACAGTTGCCCGGCAGACGTGAATCCAATCATTGCGGCGGGGTTTCTGGCGCAGACCGCAGCCAGGGTCTGCTCTCGATTGCATGGCCACTGCGCGCTTCGAAACACCCCGGGCAACATCTTGACAAGTTCCTGCCGCGCCACCATCTGGTCGACGTTGCGATCGCAGCAACCGAACCCGACCAGCGTGGAAGCAGAAATGATGCCGAGGTGTGTGCTGAACCAGGTATCCATTGATCGACGCCATGTAGCTGACATGGAGACCTCCCGACGTTGAACCGTATGATCGGGGGAAGCCGGTGGCGCACCGTATCTGCGTCGTGAACGCTTCCAACGTCGCCAACTCAACGGCCGAGTTTTCGGCACCGACAGTTCCCGAAATCGCCCTTGACCTGTCTCGTGGGCGCGATCTGAGCATTGGTCGTTCCGCAATCGCGCCCGACCGGGACCGTTGGGCGCGATGTGAGCACTCGGAGTTCCGCAATCGCGCCCGGACCCGGGCGATCGCCGAGGTTGTGTGGGCGTGTTAGGTGGCTTGGCGTATCAACTCGTCGAAGAGGCCCTGTTGCTGGTCGTCTTCGGCGGCGGAATCTTCGGGGTGCCATTGAACGCCGACGATCCAGCGGGCAGACTCGAGCTCGACTGCGTGGATGATCCCGCTGGCGTGCCGGCCGACGACATGCAACCCACCGCCCAGTCGGTCGAGGGCCTGATGGTGCACGCAGTGGCACCTGTCGGGTGACTCCGTTCCCATGGCCTTGGCAATTCTGGACCCGGCGTCGAGCTCGGTGGTCGTGAACTGATGCCAGTGGTCCTCGGTGCCGATGTCTTGTATCAGCGTGCCGCCCAACGCGACGTTGAGGATCTGCTGGCCGCGACAGATCGCCAGCACGGGCTTGTCGGCATCGATCGCTGCCGTGACCATCGCCAGCTCCGTCGCGTCGTGTTCGGGAACGATGCCGTACAACGATTCCTCCGTGGCTTCTTGCCCGTACCGGCGGGGATCGATGTCGCCTCCACCGTGGAACACGACGGCATCGAACTGACGCAACATCGAGGGGATGTCGTCGATCAATTCCGGAATAGGCGCCAACATCAGCGGGATTCCGCCGGCGCGCGCGACCGAGCGGAAGTAGTTCTGGCCGACGGCGAAGGGCTCGCCGCGAACACCTTGTGCCTCGAGCGACTGGCGGCCGACGATGACGACGAGCGGCTTCACGATTTCAGTGTAAGCCCGCTCGCCTGACGAGCTCGTTGTAAATCGCTTGCTGTTGCGGCTGTCGCGTTGCCGTGTCTTCCGGGTGCCATTGCAGGCCGACGACCCACGACTTCGTCGGCAGCTCGACGGCTTCGAGTTGCCCATCCTCGCTGTACCCGATCGGCACCAGACCCGCGCCGAGCTCGCCGATGCCTTGGTGGTGCACCGAGTGGCAGTGATCGAGATGGGTGTCGCCGACGAGGGTGGCAACGATCGATCCCTCCACGAGCTTCACCGAATGCTCGCGCATCCAGTGCTCGTCGTTGCCGATGTCTTGTACCAAGGTGCCACCGAGCACGATGTTGAGCACCTGCATACCACGGCACAATGCGAGCATCGGCAGGTCGAGTTCCAGCGCAGCACTCGCCACCGCCATGTCGAGTTCGTCGTTGGCGGCGACGATGCCATAGAGCGACTCCTCACTCGGCTCCTGTCCGTAGCACCGTGGATCGATATCACCGCCCCCTGGCAACAGCACGCCGTCGAAGTGCTGCAACACGGTCAACGCGTTCTCGGTCAGTTCGTGAATCGGTGGAACCAGCACTGGTACCCCACCAGCTCTAGCGACGGCACGGCTGTACGGCTGGCTGCTGGAAAAAGCGTCGCGCTTGCCTTCGTCACTGAACGTCAAGACCCGGGCGCAGACGGCGATCAGTGGGGGCGGTTGACTCATGGAGCGCCAATTGTAGGTGTCAAGATGTTTGACAACTTCGCAGTCACGTGATGGGGGTCGCGAGCTCGTGGATTTCATCTTCATGCTCACACGATCCGACGAGACGATCGTCGACTGCCTTGAAACGTGGGATGCCATCGAACGAGTGAGTTTGGGGCATGCAGGTTTCAAGGACGTCGGCGTCGACATCGCTACATTGGTCGAGCTGAACAAGCGGATGCAGGCATCTGGTGTGACCACGTATCTGGAGGTGGTCAGCACCTCGGCCGAAGGTTGCCTCCAAAGTTCGCGAGCTGCCGTCGAGATCGGCGTCGACCGGCTGATGGGTGGCACCCAGGTCGACGAGACTCTGCGCATCATCGAGGGATCGGGCATCGAGTACCTGCCGTTTCCCGGCCGGCCGGTCGGGCACCCGACGCAACTTGGTGGCGACGCCGAATTGGTCGAGCGGCAGTGCGAGGAGTTCGAGGCGCGCGGGTGCGCGGGCGTCGACCTGCTCGCCTATCGAGCCACCGATGCCGCGCCTCTCGAGCTTGTGCGTGCGGCCCGCCGCGGCACGGCCGGGTATCTGGTCGTGGCCGGCAGCGTTTCGACGGCGGCGCAGATCGCAGAGCTACGCGCGGCAGGAGCCGACGCGTTCACCATCGGCTCGGCGGTGTTCGATGGATCGTTCTCTCCCAACAAGGGCAACATCGTTTCGCAGCTGCGCGACGTGTTGGATGTGACGCGCGGATGACGAGTCTGATGATGGGGATCGACCTTGGCGCAGGCGGGGTGAAGGTATCGATCATCGATGTCGACGGTGTCACGGTGGGACTCGGTTCGTCGCCGATCAACACATACACCCCCCAACCCGGTTGGGCCGAACAGGAGCCGGAAGAATGGTGGGCAGCGACGTGCGCAGCAATCCACGAAGCGATGGCTGGCGCCCTCCTCGACCCCGGTGCGATCGCGGCGATAGGCATGTCGGGCGGTGCCCACATCGGTGTGCTGGCCGACGAGAGTGGCGCACCGCTTCGACGGGCCATCTTGTGGAGCGACTCGCGGAGCGTCGACGAGGCCGCCGAACTCCGCGACAAAGCCGACGCCCGAATACTCGAACTGTCACTGAACCGGGTCAACCCGACGTGGCTGCTGCCCCAGTTGCTCTGGCTGACGCGTCACGAGTCGGGCATCGTCGCAGCGACTCGACGCCTGTTCCTGGCCAAGGATTGGCTGCGGTTCAAACTGACCGCCGCATGGCACACCGACTACAGCGACGTGGTCGGCGCGTTGCTCGCCGACTCGTCAGCTCACGGTTGGTCGCAGGAACTGTGCCAGTTGATCGGATGGTCCCCCGAGACGCTCCCCCGGATCGTCGATCCAAGGGCGGTGGTCGGTGGGATCACCGCAGCTGCGGCGGCCGAGTGTGGACTGCGTGCCGGCACCTCTGTCGTGTGCGGCAGCAACGACACCACCGTCGAGTTGTTCGGGGCGGGCGCAATCCAGCCGGGCGACGGCGCGGTCAAGTTGGCGACTGCCGGCGTGCTCTACCAGGTCACAAAGGGTGCCCTGATACGGCCGCCGGTGTCCTGCTATCCGCACATCGTCGACGGCCTCTACTACACCGCGACCGGCATCAACGCGTGCGCGTCGGCACATCGTTGGGTGCGCGATCAGTTCTTTGCCGCAGACGGCTTCGATGGAATGGATCAGCTTGCGAGCGGTGTGCGGCCTGGCAGTGAGGGTCTGCTGTTCCACCCGTACCTTCAGGGTGAGCGTGCCCCATACTGGGACACCAAGCTCCGCGCCGATTTCCTTGGGCTCACGATCCACCACGGGCGCTCCCACTTCGCGAGAGCGTTGTACGAAGGCATCGCCTTCGCCATCCGCGACGCGATGACGGCCGCAGAGTTGCTCGGCCTGCGCTACGACGCGCTGCGCATCATCGGTGGAGGGGCGCATAGCGCAACCTGGCGGCAGATCATCGCCGACGTGCTCGGCAAGCAGATCCTCGTACCCTCCAATGGCGACGCCTCCTTTGGCGCTGCCGCGCTTGCGGGGATCGGAGTCGGCATTTTCGCCGACGCGGCGGATGCAGTCGAGCGGTGCTGTCGCTTGATTTGGACGCACGAACCATCAGCCGAAACGCACGATCAATACTCGGAGTTCTTCGCTGTGTACAGGGATGCGCAGCGTCAGCTCGTCGGAATCAACCATCGCTTGCACGACCTCACCGTCGCGTGACCAATTCTGTGCGGCCAGCTACCCTGCCGACCGTGTCTGAATCGATCCGACTGATCAACCCAACCGACGAATCCGTGTTGCGCGACGTGCCCCTCGCCGGGCGTGAGGAAGTTGATGCCGCCATCGCGGGCGCCCGCAATGCCGCACCCGGTTGGAGGGACGTTGCACCTGCCGACCGAGCCCGGTTGATGCGCCGTTTCGCCGACGCGATTGCAGATCATGCTGACGAGCTCGGCACGTTGGAAACCGCCAACATGGGGATGCCGATCGGCAGTAGCACATGGTGCGCAAACGCGGCTGCCGAGGTCGTTCACTACTTCGCCGGTGCCATCGACAAGCACACTGGCTCGACGATTCCAGTGGCGGGTGGTGTCGACGTCACCTTCCACGAACCGCTCGGCGTCGTCGGTCTCATAACTCCGTGGAACTTTCCGGTGCTGATGGCGTCGTGGAAGATCGGGCCAGCCCTCGCTGCCGGCAACACGGCCGTGATGAAGCCGGCCGAGATCACTCCGCTGACGACGATGCGGCTCGGCGAGCTGGCGCTCGAGGCGGGCATCCCGGAAGGTGTGCTGAACGTCGTCGTTGGCACCGGCGCTGAGGTGGGCTGGCGTTTGGTCGAGCATCCCGATGTGCGCAAGGTGGCGTTCACGGGTTCTACCGCGGTCGGCAAGCGGATCATGGCGGGTTGTGCCGACCAAGTGAAACGGGTGACGCTGGAACTGGGAGGCAAGAGCGCCAACATCATCTTCGCCGACGCAGACCTCGACAAGGCCGCGTCAGCGGCTCCCGGCGCGGTCTTCGACAACTCTGGGCAGGATTGCTGTGCGCGGAGCCGCGTTTTGGTGCAGCGCTCGGCCTTCGACCGGTTCCTCGAACTGTTCGTCGCCGCCGCCGGCGAGTGGACAGTCGGCGATCCAATGGCTGCCGATACGGCGATGGGCCCACTGGTGACGGCGCAGCATCTCGCCAGGGTGCGGTTGTTCACCGACGGGCTCGACACCGTGTTCACCGGCACAGCGCCGACAGGGCCCGGATATTGGCACCCGATCATGATTGCCACCCCGTCCGACCCGACCGCGAGCGTGTGTCGCGACGAGATCTTCGGACCGGTCGCGGTGGTGATCCCCTTCGATGACGAAGCGGACGCGATCCGCATCTGCAATGACAGTGACTACGGGCTCGCGGGTTCGGTGTGGACCGGAGATGGAGCAAAGGCCCTGCGAGTTGTGCGGGCGATGGAAGCCGGGTCGATCAGCGTCAACTCGAACAGCTCGGTTCGCTACAGCACACCATTCGGTGGCTTCAAGCAAAGTGGACTCGGCCGCGAACACTCGATGCACGTGCTCGACCACTACACCGAGTTGAAGAACGTGTTCATCGCCACGTGAACAACGCCAGCCGAACTATTTGTTGATCACCTCGATCGAGTAGCCGGCATCGGTCACTGCGCGGACCACCGAATCGGCGTAGCCACGGCCACGCACTTCGAGGACGACTTGCACACCCGTCTCGCGCACGTGGAGATCGACTCCCTCGCGGACGTGCTCAACCTCGATCAGGTTGGCGCCATGCTCGGCGAACAACGCCAGCAGGCGAGCCAGTCCGCCGGGCCGATCGCTGATGCGGGCAAACAGGATCAAGCGCCGGCCTGCTTGGGTTTCGTGGCGACGGATCAAGCCAGGAAGCAAGCCGAGGTCGACGTTGCCGCCACTCAACACGACGCACGTCGAGCCGGTCGGTGCCGGCGCAATGTGTTGGGAAAGCAACGCAGCAACGCCCACCGCTCCGGCGCCTTCGACAAAGAGCTTGGCCCGTTCCATCAACAGCACCATGGCGTCGGCGACAGCGTTCTCCTCGACGACGACCACCTCGTCGAGCCACCGTTCGACCAGCGGCCGGGTGATCTCGCCCGGTCGCTTCACCGCAATCCCATCGGCCAACGTCACGACCGGTCCCGGCGGTGGAGCGTGGTGAGCGTACGGAGCGCACGCTGCAATCTGCACGCCGATCACCTGGACAGTTGGGTCGTTCCCCTTGACGGCGATGGCGATGCCGGACGCCAGTCCGCCGCCACCTAGCGGCACGATCACGAGGCGAAGGTTGGGAACATCGCCTATCAGCTCGCGCCCGAGCGTGGCTTGACCGGCGACAACGTCGGGATCGTCGTAGGGGTGACAGAACACCATTCCTGCGGCGGTGGCGCGATCGCGTGCGGCGGCGACCGCCTCGTCGAGCGAATCGCCGCCTTCGATCAGCGTCGCGCCGTAGGCGCGGCAGGCCTCGATCTTCGACAGCGGTGCGCCCCCTGGCACAAAGATCTCGCAGGGCACTCCGAAGTGGCGCGCCGCGAATGCGATGGCCTGAGCATGATTGCCCGCGCTTCCCGCAGTGACGCCGGCGCGTGCAGCATCGCCGAGCGAGGCCAACTTGTTCATCGCTCCACGGATCTTGAAGCTCCCGGTGCGCTGCAGGTTCTCGGCCTTCAGCACGATGTCGCCGCCACATCGCTCGCTGAGCGCCGCTGAGCCGGTAACCGGTGTATGCGTGACAACTCCTCGCCCCGCTTCGGCGGCGCGATCGATCGCAGCGCTGGAAATCTTCGGGGCCGGCATCTCAGCGCGTACCGTAGTTGCCGTGCGTGCGCTGCTGATCGCCAATGCCTCCGATGCCGACGGAGGGTTCGTCGCCGAGAGGTTCCGTCACCGCGGCTACTCGTTCACGGAGTGCCATCGCGAGAGCCTCGGCGACTGGCCCGCGCTGGGCGACCACGAATTGATCGTGACGCTCGGTAGTGAATGGAGCGTGTACTGGCCACACGTGGCTCAATCGGTGGCGGCGGAGGCCGAGCTGATTCGAGCCGCACAGCGTCGCCGGGTGCCGATCTACGGCATCTGCTACGGAAACCAGATCATGGCCCACGCTCTCGGCGGCACGGTCGAGCGGGCAGGCGAGCCCGAGATCGGTTGGCATCAAGTCGACAGCGATGTGCGAGAAGTGATCGCCGAGGGTCCGTGGATGCAGTGGCACCACGACGTCGTCACCGTTCCTACGAATGCGCACGAGCTGGCCCGAAGTGCTGTTGGTCCGCAGGCGTGGCGGATGGATCGCAGCTTTTGCACGCAGTTCCATCCAGAGGCGACCGAGACCATGATCCGCCGATGGGCCACCAGCGAAGGCGGAGGCACAGAACTGCTGAAGTTCGGTATCAAACCTGATCAGTTGATCGAGGAGACGCGGCGCAACGTCGCCGACAGCCAGCTTGCAGCTGACCACCTTGTCGACTGGTTTGTCGATCGCGTCGCCGGCTCTGGCTGAAGGGTGCCGTCGTCGTCAGAGCGAGCTGATGGCATCGAGCTCCACGCTGAGCTGATCGAGACCCATGGCGCCCATGTCGAGCACGACTTGATGAAATCGCTTCAGGTCAAATCCTGAACCGAGCCGGCGCCGAGCGCGATCTCGACCTTCGAGCCACACGCGTTCTCCGACCTTGTACGAGATGGCCTGGCCAGGCATCCCGAGGTAGCGATCGACTTCGGAGGCCAAGAAGCCGGTCGGATAACCGGTCCGCTGCAGCAGGAACGGCAACCCCATCTCGGAGTTCCACACCTCGCCGGGATGGAACTGCTCGGTAGCAGGGATGCGCATCTCGCAGTGCAATCCGATATCGATCACCACGCGCGCAGCGCGAAGCGCCTGACTGGAGAGCCATCCAAGTTCGTACACCGGATCGTCGAGATACCCGAGGTCGTGCATCAATCGCTCGGCGTACAGCGCCCACCCTTCGCCGTGACCGGAGATAGCGACGCCGAGCCGCTGGAAGCGCGTCAACGACTCGGCCTGACGCATCATCTGGGCGAGTTGTAGGTGATGGCCGGGTGCGCTCTCGTGATACTGGGTCGACAATGCCTCCCAAAGTGGGAAGTGTTCCTTTCCGGCGACCTGGTGCCAGATCTGGCCCGGTCGGCTGAAGTCCTCGCTGGGAGGCGTGTAGTAGGTGGTCTCGGGACCACCCGCGGGCGCGGCCATGGCCCTGCAGTTGCGCAGCGGTTCGTCGATTTCGAAGTACTCGCCGTCGAGCTCGTCGATCGTTCGATCGATCACGTCCTGGCTCCACGCCAAGAAGTTCTCTGCGCCTTCGACGGAATACCGGGGGTCGTGCTTCACCTGTGCGATGCATTCATCGCGGGAACCTCCCGGCAGGATTCGCTCGACCAGCGTCGCCACCCTCGCTTCGATGCTGTGCAGCTCGTCCCATCCCCAGCGATAGGTCTCGTCGAGATCGAGGTCGGTTCCATTGTGGAAGCGGGCGAACAGTCGATAGCGCTCGGCGCCGACTGGGTCGTGCGGTGTTGCGATTGCTGCGTAGTCGTTGGTCAACCACCTGCCGAACTCGACGAAGGCACCCGCCGCCCCGGCCGCCTCGACGGACAGATCCAGCGTTTGACACTCGGCGGCCAACTGGGTGAAGTATCCGCCGGGTTCGCCCCACACTCGGCATTGCTCGCCGCAGGCAATGGCCTGACGTTGTGCAGCGACCTGATCGTTCGCGGCCGCATAGAGGAAGCTTTCGCGCAGCTTGTCGAGAGTTGTTGGCACCGACTCCAATCTCACCCGGACGTTGCGCCAATCGTCTTCGGATTGGCGCGGCATGTAGTCGAAGACGTCGCGGACGTAGGCGTGGTGGCTGTTCAACACGCTGAGACAACGGTGGTACTCGCCGGATTCGATCAGATCAAGTTCTGCCTGAACTCGTTCGCGCATGACCTCGATTGCAATGCGACCGCCGCGATCATGGGGCTGCAACCGCCCGAGGTTGCGGATGGTCTCGCGTTGCAACTCGAGTCGTCCAGCCCACCCGGCAGGCGAGTAGTCAGTCATTTCATCGTCGTGACACGGGATGCCCCAGAACGATGCGAGCACCGGATCAAGAGCAGCGCTCTGCACGATGTATTGATCCGACAGCTCGAAGATGCCGGCCGGCCCGCGGCCGGTCACCGCTGATTCAGGACCCGTCCATGTCGTCCCAGTCTCGATCATTCGCACCCCTTGCGCTCTATGAGTCTCGCAGGCTTGGCGTGATACGGCAATCGCGAGATGTCGACGACCAATGCGTGCGCGATGCCTCATCGTCAACGTGCTAGACATCGCCCTAGCTCGTAGTGCGGCGGGGGTCGCACCGGGTCAGAACTGGGGGTTCTGAAATGACGACGGTCGATTCGGATCGCGACGACCTACATGGCATGGGCTACGCGCAGGAGTTGAACCGAAAGCTTGGCTGGTTCAGCAACTTTGCAATCAGCTTCTCGATCATCTCGATCTTGGCCGGCGGCATGACGTCGTACTGGTTGGGGATGGCCACAGGCGGCCCACGTGTCATCACGCTCGGGTGGATCATCGTTGGTTTCTTCGCATTGCTGGTCGGCATGGCGATGGGCGAGATCTGTTCCGCCTTCCCGACGGCGGGTGGCCTGTACTACTGGTCAGCCAAATTGGCACGCAAGAACGGCCCGCGATGGTCGTGGTACACCGGCTGGTTCAACCTGCTCGGACAGATCGGGGTCATCGCCAGTGTCGACTACGCACTCGCGATCTTCATCGCCTACTTCATCCGGATGTTCGACGACTCGTACCGGCTGACGATCCTTGGCATCTTCGTGATCTTCGTGCTCGTGTTGATAGCCCACGGCCTGCTCAACACATTCGGCGTGCAAGTTGTGAAGATCCTTGGCGACATCAGCGTGTGGTGGCACGTCGCCGGTGTGGTGATCATCTTCTTCATTCTGATCATCGCCCCCAACAACACCAGGGGTCTTTCAGGGGTGTTCGATCAGGCCCCTCCCGGGCTCACCGGTTGGACAGGAGGAGCGTTCGTCTCGATCTACCTCTTCGGGTTGGGATTGTTGTTGGCGCAATACACCATCACCGGTTTCGACGCGTCG
Source organism: Ilumatobacteraceae bacterium (assembly GCA_031370745.1). Lineage (GTDB taxonomy): Bacteria > Actinomycetota > Acidimicrobiia > Acidimicrobiales > Ilumatobacteraceae > JAENVT01. The sequence continues at coordinate 5,929 of JANMQX010000139.1, read as the reverse complement.
GCGCACGTCAGTGAGGAGACGGTCGGTGCCCGAACGGAGGCGCCCAAGGCCATCGTCAGGGCTATTTACGTGTCGGCGATCGCGGCATTCTTCTTGAACCTGGCGATGACAGCAGCGCTTCCGAAGAAGGGCGCAGTCGACGCCAGTGGCGCCGACATCTATACGGGGATCGTGTTCGGAAGCGCGAAAGACCCATTTCTGGTCAACGCAGCACCCCGGCTGATCTCGTTGAGTGTCGGTACAGGCGTGGCCAAAATGCTGGTGTTCATCTGCATCGTGGCCCAGTTCTTCTGCGGGATGGCGTCCGTCACTGCCAACAGTCGCATGATCTACGCATTCAGCCGAGATGGCGCATTGCCGGGCTCGAAGTACTGGCACCGGATCAACCCGAAGACACGCACACCAACGAACTCGATCTGGCTCGGGGTCGTGCTGTCGGCCATCACTGGTGCAAGCTCGCTGTACGTGCGTGGTTCCGGTGCAGGCCGGTACTCGACGGCGTTCTTCGCCATGACCGGCATCTGCGTGATCGGTCTGTACATCGCCTACGCGATCCCCATCTACCTGCGCTTGACCAATCCCGATTTCCAGACAGGCCCGTGGAACCTCAAGGGCTACCACAAGTTGGTCGGGTGGACAGCGCTGATTTGGATCGGTCTCATCACCATCTTGTTCTTCGCGCCGCTGTTCTGGCCGTTCTGGCCGATCTGGGGCAGCAAGAACCTGATCGCCGACGATGGCGCCGGCAACGTGTTCTTCAAGCAGAACAACTTCAACTTCACCGCACCGCTGATCCTCTTGGCCTTCTTGGGAATGTGGCTCTATTGGCGCCTCAGCGCGCGTAAGTGGTTCACTGGGCCCAGGGTGCAGGGAACCAGGGAAGAATTGCTGGCAATCGAGCGGGAACTCGAGGCACTTGGCTGACTTCCTGCCTCGAAGCGAGATTGGGGTTGTCTCTGGGGGGAGGCAACCCCATCTCGCGTTTTCAGGCGATGGGATTGGCAGCGTCGGCCAGCCATCTTTCGAACTCCGGCCGGCCGGCCAAGCGTTCGCAATTACCGAGCCGCTCGTTGGCATACGACACGAAGTCGGTGTCGAGTGAACTGATGGCTTGCTGCACCACCGCCCACATTCCCTCGCGAAATTCGCTCATCATCTTCATCAACTGCAACCGCGCCCACGACGACTTTGTGACCTGTCCGAAGTAGAGGGTCAACAGTCGTTCTTCGGCGTCGTGATTGAGCTCGCTGTTGACGCTGAGATTGCCGAGGTCGAAGAACACGTCGTTCATGCCGGCGTACTCGAAGTCGAGCAACCACACACGATCTTCGGCGAACAGAACGTTGCCTGGCAACAGGTCGTTGTGACACGGCACGGTGGGCATGGGTGATCTCGCAAACGCTGCTTCGATACGCCGACTTTGTTGATGCAAACGCTCGTAGGAGTTCGGAGCCATCACACCGCCAGCAGAAGCGTCGCGGGCGTGCCACTCGACAATCCGATGAATCGGGAATGCCCCCCCGAGGGGCCCGCTGTCGTGGAATCGATGGATGAGCTCGACGACATCGTCGAGCCGTTCCCCGAACGGTGTCGGTTCGAGATGGTGACCGTCGACGAGCTCGGTGACCAACGTGCCGACCTCTTGCAGCATGCCGAGAACCGCAGGACCGATGCCGAGCTCCGCAGCACGCCAGGTCGCTTCGGCTTCGTAGGCGCGATCAATACCGAGCAGCGAAGTGCGCTCACCCGGAATGCGCACGACGTAGTCGCCATGCTCTGTCGTGACGACGAAGTTTCGATTTGTGATGCCGCCACTCAGCGGGCGAATTTGTACGGATTGGCCATCGAACAAACTGCTCCCGCGCACGAGCCTTTCCACGCCTGCCCTCTCGTTCACACCTCACGGTGTAGCACGTCGTAACCTCGACGCGTGACGACCGAATGTGTGTTGGCGATCGATCTGGGCACAGGCGGACCCAAGGTCGCGCTTGTCGCAGTGGACGGTACGACGGTGGCGTGGGCAAGTCGGTCGGTCGCCACTCGATTCGTTGCCGGTGGAGGTGCCGAGCAGGATCCCAACGAGATGTGGAGTGCGATCGTCGGCGCGACCCGAGCGACTTTGGACGCCGCTCGCCCGACCCCTCCGATCTTGGCGGTGGCGGTGACGAGCCAATACATGAGTGTGGTCCCCGTCGCGGCCGACGGCACTCCGACGGGTCCATGTGTCCTCTGGATGGACACGCGTGGTGCAGACCACAACCTGTCGCTCCTCACAGATCAGTCGTTCGCGTTGTTCACCGAGCGACATGGGTTGATCCCGTTGCCGAGTGGCAACGACGACATTGGCCACATCCACGTGCTCCGTACGTTCCATCCCGAGGCCTACGAGAGCGCAGTCGCCTTCATCGAGCCGATGGACTACATCAATGCCCGGCTGACCGGGGTTGTGGCTGCCACACAGTCGACGATGTTCGGGCAGATGGTGTGCGACAACCGCACGTGGGGTCTGACCGAGTACGACGCCGAACTGGTTGCGGCGACGCAACTGGATCCGCGCAAGCTTGCGCCCCTGATGCCGATGAGCGCGATCGTTGGTTCGGTGACGACCGCGGCAGCTGCAGAGTTGGGTATCGCCGAGGGCATTCCGGTGACGACCGGAACCATCGACTCGATCACCTCGGCGATCGGTGCGGGCGCGCTGAGTGCGCGAGACGGTTCGGTCATCATCGGAACGACGTCGGTGTTGGTCACCCATATCGATACGTTCCAGAGCGATCTCGGCGCCGGGCTCATGACCGTACCCAGCCCCCTGGCAGGGATGTATTACGTGCTTGCCGAGAACGGTGTCGGGGGACGGGCGTTGGAATGGGCCATGCGGTTGTTCGGCTACGGCGATGACTTCGCGGGCGCAATGGCCGATGCCGCGACCATCGACCCCGGCTGCGAGGGCGTGCAGTTTCTGCCGTGGTTGCTCGGCTCGATGTCACCGAGACCCGATGACGATGTACGCGCCGCGTTCGCGGGTCTGTCGCTGCATCACGACCGTCGCCATATGGCCCGCGCCGTCTTGGAGGGTGTCGCACTCAACCTGGCATGGTTGCGACCCGCCGTGGAGTCGTTCGTCGGCCACGGCTTCTCCTTGATCCGATTCGGTGGTGGCGGCGCGCAGAGTGACCTGTGGGCACAGGTTCTGGCCGACGCCTTGGGTCGCCCGGTTCATCAGTTGGAGGAGCCCCGGGCCACGAATGCGCGCGGCGCAGCGTTCCTCGCCTTCGCGATTCTCGGGAAGTTGTCGCTCGACGACGTGCCTTCGCTACTACGGATTCGCGCAGTTCGCGAGCCCAATCCAGCGAACCGCGAGCAGATGGACGCGGCCCTCGGTCGATTGATCGAGTTTCATCGAGCACTCGCCGACATGACCAAGTTCTGAAATTGTGCAGCCGGCACGGCGTCTCGAACCCCCGGGTGAAGCCGTCTGCGAACCTGTCCGGCGGGGGCTTTTGTGAGGCCATTCACGCCGCGTAGTAGCGTCGGCCGCGATGTCGAACTTCTTGCGCGACTACTTGACGGTCGTCTGGTTCGGGGCAATTGCCTTGTTGCTGGCCGGATTGTTGCTCGGCATCTCGGCACTGGTCAGGCCCAACAATCCGTCGGTTGAGAAGCTCACCGCGTATGAAAGCGGTGTTGATCCCGTCGGTGACGGGTGGTCTCAGAGCCAGGTGCGTTACTACATCTTCGCCCTACTCTTCGTGGTGTTCGACGTTGAAGCGGTGTTCATCTTTCCGTGGGCGACACAGCTCGAGCGCTACGCCGGCTTCGGCCTTGCCGAGATGGGAGTCTTCGTGTTGGTCCTGCTTCTCGGCCTCGTCTATGCGTGGCGCAAGGGCGTTCTGCGTTGGGTGTGACCGCATGGGATTCGTAGACAAAGGGCGCATGCCCAAACCGCTGACGTCGCTGTTCAACCTCGGGCGTTCATACAGCCTGTGGGTGTACCAATGGGGGTTGGCGTGCTGCGCGATCGAGATGGGCGCGGCGTTTGGCTCGCCGCGCTACGACGTGATGCGTCTTGGCGTCATCCCATTGCCTGCCAGCCCTCGCCAGGCCGACCTCGTCGTTGTGTCCGGAACGGTCACCGACAAGATGGCGCCAGCCGTCAAGCGTCTCTACGAGCAGATGCCGGATCCAAAATACGTGATCTCGATGGGCTCGTGCGCCAACTGTGGCGGTCCGTATTGGGATAGCTATTCGGTCACCAAGGGCGTCGACCAGATCATCCCCGTCGATGTTTATGTGCCCGGTTGTCCGCCGCGCCCCGAGGCCCTGCTCGAGGGCATCGTCTTGCTGCAGCAGCGAATCAAGAACGAAGACATGGGCGCTCGCTGGCGCGGCGAAGGCACAAAGCCGATGGTCAAAGACGTGTCGATGCGCGAGCCAATTGTGGTCGGTGGTGGTCGCATTGAGTGATACCGGATCGACGGCGACCGAGCCGCTCGCCCTACCCGGCGACGGTCTGCGCGAGGGCATCGTGCAGCGTTTGCGGGAGGTCATCGGCGATGGCCTGGTCGACAGCATGGTCAAGCCGGGCGACGACATGTGGGTGCGGGTGCGCCTCGACACGTGGCGCGCTGCTGGCCTTGCTCTGCGCGACGTCATCGGCTGCGAGTACTTCTGCTTCCTATCGGCGATCGACTGGATGCCAAGTCCATTTGGACGCGGCGAGGACGATCCCACACAGCCGCCGGTCGAGCGCGACGACACCATTCGCCAGGGTTACGCCGGAGGCGAAACGCGCATGCAGGTCTTCGCGAGAGTCACCAACCTGAAGGAGCACTTCGGGGTGACGATCAAGGCTGACATTCCCGACGACGATCTGGTCGTCGACAGCTGGATCACGGTGTATGCCGGAGCAAACTGGCACGAGCGCGAGGCCCACGAAATGTTCGGCATCGGGTTCGCCGGTCACAACGACCTTCGCAACATGTACCTGCCGATGGAGTTCGAGGGTCACCCGCTCCGCAAGGACTTCCCATTGCTGGCGCGCATCGTCAAGCCGTGGCCGGGCATCGTCGACGTCGAGCCGTTGCCGGGCGACGACGAAGAAGAGCCAGCGGCAACAGAGCCCGAGGCGGCGACATGACGGATCTCGCCGATCGTCAGAAGCTCAGCTACATCGCTGCTCAGGCTGCCGACGCGCGCCTCAACGTCGAGCTCGAAACCGAGGGCATGACACTCAACATCGGGCCGCAGCACCCGGCCACTCACGGCACGTTGCGGATCATCGTCCGTCTCGACGGCGAACAGGTGATCTGGGCCGAGCCGAGCGCCGGCTACATGCACCGCGGCTACGAAAAGCTCACCGAAGTTCGCACCTTCCCGCAAGTGACCACGCTCATCAACCGGATCGACTGGTTGGGCAGCTTCGCCAACGAAGTGCCGTTCATCCTCGCCGCCGAAAAGCTGATGCAGATCGAGGCCCCGCCGCGTGCTCAGTGGATCCGAACGATCCTGTTCGAGCTCAGCCGCATCGCCAACGTCGGCCTGTTCCTCGGCGACCTCGGCGTGCAGCTCGGCGCCATCACGCCGGTATTCATGGCGTTCCGCGATCGCGAGTACGTGCTCAACCTCATCGAGGCCGCCACCGGAGGCCGATTCCATCCCAACTTCGACCGCATCGGTGGGTTGAAGGACGACCTTCCTGCCGGCTGGATCACCGAGACCAAGCAGGTGATGAAGAAGTTGCGCAACTTCTGTGACGAGATGGACGACCTGCTGTTCGGCAACGAGATCTTCCAGAGACGGCTGCGCGGTATTGGCGTGATCCCCGCCGACGTTGCCAAGCAGTACGGGCTCAGCGGCGCCAACCTTCGCGCGAGTGGTGTCGATTGGGATCTGAGGCGCGATCAGAAGCTGCCGATGGCTTGGGACAAGG
>JANMQX010000137.1:0-11317 GCA_031370745.1 Ilumatobacteraceae bacterium | reverse complement strand
CCCCCACATGTTGGGAGGCGCCCCCCAGTTGCGCGGGTTGTCAGCTGCAACCCTGCGTCGTGGTCTTTTCAGCCGCCGACGCAACCCGTTCTCGATCCCACACCACGGCTTCGCGCACGGGAGTCATCCAGGTGAGCGTGGGCGGGCCGGTGACGCCGACGTCTTGCATCGCGCTCTTCAAGTCGTCCGATGCGGCAAATGTCCTCGCCTGCTCCAGGTCTGCAACGGCCAGGTAGGTGCTGACGTCGTTGGAATCCTCTCGACTCCGATTGATGTGGTGCCCCAGAATGCCCGCCACCCGTCTTGCATGTTCGTGGTCATCGAACCCGACCTTCCACGTGTCAGTGGTGACCGGTGCGGGTGAGATGGAGCAAGGCGCGCGCTGCGATGAACGCGCCGACCACGATCAGGATCGTCGTCAGCAGGATCCGCCGGTGCCGCAGCGTCCAGTCGAACACCGCATCCGATCGCCGTCGCGCCCATGCCGGTGAGATGTAGGTGCCGACGACGGGCGCGGCCACCATCAGGGTGCCGACGACGACGAACGTGGCTAGTCCACCGACGCGGGCGGGAGTCGATGCGTCCGAGCGCAGCAGCGTGGTTCCGGCGATGATCGCCGGCGGGTAGGTCGCCGTGACCAGACCGGTGAGGAACGCCGGGACCACCCGGATCGACGTCAGCCGGGTGAGGATGCGCGGCACCTCGACCGAGTGTGCCCTCTCGCGGTTGTGAAGCCAGTACCACGTGGCCCAGGCCACGAGGGCGACACCTATCACCAGCTCGATCACGAGCGTGACCCGTCGCGGGCCACCGGGCCGCGGGCCGAGGCCGAGCCGGGCGACGAACCCGGCGCCTGTGGCGACCACGACCAGCGCGGTCACCCAGCCGGCGACGAACGCAGCACCACGACCACGTCCCGAACGCAGCACCACGAGCACGACCAGCAGCGCCGTCGGTTCGTTGGCGCTGAGCCCGAGAACCGCCAGCGCACCGATCAGGGGCCACATCGGGTGGAAACCGTAGCGCTCGCCGCTCGCGTTGGTTGCGACTCCGCTGTCCGCCAGCCTGGGGCGAGGGTACGCCACGGCCGGTCCTCGCCGCGACCACCAACGAAGTCGTGTAGTCGATATTGGTCTAGGCCGATGAGGAACTCATCGGTCAACGGCAATCCGCCGGAGCGTCGATGCGCTCCGACGGATTCGTGTTCACTGACGATGACGGGCCGACGGATGGCACAACAACATCCAGCACAACTGGTCCGTGTGCTCGTCCTGGCCGCTGCACCGACACAGGTGCAACGGGGGACGCTGCCCAACGCGGGTCATCAGCCGCCCAGATCGCCTGATCTACGGAGCAGTGCTCAGCTGGCGGGTGCGCCGTTGATGTGGAAGGGGACCTCGACGATGTTGGAGGCGACGCCGAGTTGCTCGAGGTCGGCCTGGTCGACGTGGCCGTCGCCGTTGAGATCGGTGACGACTCCGGGTGCGTCGTCGTAGATGCCGTTGCCATCGAGATCGGCGACGACGGCGACGGTGAGGGTGGTGTCGATGTTTCGTCCGGCGATGTCGGCGCCGACGATCCAGGTGTCCCACAGTTCGAATCCGTCACTGGAGCGGTTGGCCACGCCTGTGATGTTGAACAGGTTGGCGAGGTTGGTGCCGGGTCCGGAGAATCCCGGTCGATTGTCGGTGGTGGAGGTGAGCACGACGAGACCCGGGAGGCGGTCGTCCTTTTTGCCAGGGGAAAACGTGCCGGCGAACGGGCCAACGTTGTTGTGTCCGGCGGGCCCGGTGAGCTGTAATCCGGAGCCCGCGGTTGCCAGCGATGCACCTGGGTAGTTGATCGCTAGGTCGACGAACCAGCCTTTGCCCTCGATGCCGGCGTTGTCGCCGTGTTCGGGTGCGAACACTTCAACATCGACGGGGGTGCCGACGGGGCTTTGTACGCTACCCGACGCGGACGCGTTGGTTGCGGTCACGATCAGGGCGGTGAGCCCCGCCGCGGTCGCTGCGGTGAGTAATGTCTTGCGTGTCTTCATCGTGTTCCTCCATCGTTGGTTACACGCCGGATACGGTTGCGGTTCGCCGAGTGTTGAACGCCACCTGCAGTTGTCGGTGCGGTCGGACGGCCGGTCCGGTTATTCGATGTCAGCGCGCACGATCACTGCGCCGCCGGGTTCGCTGATGCCGATCGCGACCGCCTCGACTGCGGGCAGGGCGCTGGCCAGGCTGACGGTGATCTTGGTGTTTCGGACGCCGATGAAGGTGCCGGCAGACACGTGGGTTCCGTCGGGTTGTTCGAGCCACAGATTGTACTGCTGCCCGGCTTTGAAGCCCCTGCCGGTGAGGTGGATCTGGGTGCCCCAGGCACGTGTCTCGAGCGTTGCGTTGCCGTCAATGCCGCCGGCGACCAGTGCAATTTGATCAGGAGTTGGCCGTGTCGAGTCGCCAAGTGAGGCGACGGTAATGACCAAGAGGACGGCCGCGGCGACGGTTCCGCAGAGAGCGAATACCGTTCGGCGGGTGCGGCGTTGATGCTGGGCCTGATTCAGCTGTCGCATGATTCGCGCATCGAGGCCCGCCGGAGCCGACAACGACACGCCCGGTATCGGGGTTGCCTGTGCCAGCGCGGCGACGGTGGCTTCGAACTCGGCGAACACGGTCGTGCAGTCGGCACAGGTGAACAGATGTGCGTCGAGGTCGGGGTCGATGGGCCGGGGGTTGGTCAGGGCTTGCTCGGCGATGATTCCCTGCCAGTGTTTGCAGTTCTCAGGCATCGTCCCATCCCAATTCGTCGAGTGACAGGCGAAGTGCCTTGAGTCCGTAGAACAATCGTGACCGTATGGTCGCAGCCGGGAGATCCAGTGCAGCGGCGACGTCGGCGGCCGATCTCCCGTGGTAGTAGACCTGCATCACGGCGTGGCGGTGGTCGTCGGTGAGCCGACGGAGGGCTTCTTCGACGACCCAGGCTTTGAGCAAGCCGTCGATCTCGTCGGCTGTCGTGCTGTCGACCGTGGCGGCGACACCGGGGCGGATCGAACGGGCGCGGACGCTGTCGATGATCACGTTCCGCAAGATCGCGAACAGCCAGGCGCGCAGCGAGGCGAGCTGTGGATCGAAGCGGCGCCCGGCACGCCACGCACGAATGAACGTCTCCTGCACAGCGTCTTCGGCGTGGCCGGAGTCTGACAGGGCACGATTCGCGAATCCGTACAACTCGCCCGAGTAGGCCAGGACAGCCGCGCGCATTCCAGCTTCGCTACTCAACCCTGTGGCAGGCTCGATCAGGCGAAGACGGCCGCGCACCATGACCTCGTCGCGTTCATCACCGATGAATACGCCAGATCGGGTCGAAGTGTTCAACCAGGTTCACGATTTCTTGGAGCTCGAGTGAGGCGCCGAGGTTGATGCGCTGCCGGAGTGTTCGATCCAGCGCAGGACCGGCGGTGAGGGTGTGACCGTTCATCGACGGGGACGGCGAGTGACAGCACCGTTTCGTGTGCCTGCCGCAACGAGGATGCCGCCTGCGAGTGCCGCGGACAGCACGCCGCCGACGAGATCGCGACCGGACTGCGTGGCTGCCTTCAGCGCGAACAGATGAACCAGCGAGGCGCCGAACAGCGGCATCCACCCCGTGTGGCGGGCGGGAGTACGGGCAACATGACCGATCAACAGCACGTTCCAGAGGATGTGTCCTGAGAACGCCCAGTCGAGGGCGAGTGCGATCGGGCTGACAACACCTGCCGCGGCGAACGTCATCCACCAGCGGGGCGAGAGTTCTCCCGGACGCCCCGTTGTCTCCGGTTGACGACAGCATGGTCGCGGCGGGACTGCGGCCGGACCGTGCCGAGTTCATCGATATCCGAGGCCTCACGTCCAGCGACCGTAACCGTTAGGTCATCTGTGGCGTTGCAGGTGCTGGTTGAGTCGTGCCGCTTGGCGCGTCTGATGGTCGCGTTCTGCGAGATTGGGAGCATTGTGAGCTGCCTTGGCATACAGGCGGGCAGCGAGTTCGAGATCGCCGTTCTTCTCGTGGAGGTACGCGGCGACCGCTTCGCGCCGCGGGACGTGTTCGTCGACCTCGGCCAGCGCCGCCAGTCCTGCGGGTGCACCATCGGCCTCACCGACTGCGACCGCACGGTTGAGCCGAACGATCGGAGTGTCGGCGAACCGGAGGAGCTCGGCGTACCACTCGACGATCTGGACCCAGTCGGTCTCCTCGACACGCGGCGCGTCGGCATGGAGCGCGGCGATCGCCGCCTGGGCCTGATATTCGCCGAGCTGACCGCGCCCGAGAGCCGCTCGGGCGATGTTGATTCCCTCGGCGATGAGCTCGGTGTCCCATTTGCTGCGGTCCTGATCGGCGAGAGGCACGATGCTTCCGTCTGGTCGGGTTCGGCTCAGGCGTCGGGCATGGTGCAGGAGCATCAGGGCGAGCAACCCGTGGACCTCGGGGTCGTCGACCAAGACAGCAAGCTGTCGGGTCAGTCGGATCGCCTCGGCTGCGAGATCGACGTCGCCCGTGTAGCCCTCATTGAAGACGAGGTACAGCACCCGCATCACGGTGTGCACGTCGCCGGGACGATCGACACCGGCCCGACTGACCGTGCGCTTGGCGCGGCTGATGCGCTGCGCCATTGTGGCCTCGGGCGCGAGATAGGCCCGAGCGATCTGGCGTGTGGTCAGGCCGCCCACGGCTCGGAGGGTCAACGCGACCGCCGACGCCGACGTCAGATCGGGGTGCGCGCACAGGAAGTAGAGACGCAGCGTGTCGTCGGCGCTGGTGATCGCGCCGGCAGGCGGGTCGGTGTCGAATCGAACCTCTCGGTCGCGCCGCGCCGAGTCTGACCGCGTCATGTCGAGGAAGGCTCTCCAAGCGACCGTGATCAGCCACCCCGTGGGGTCGGCGGGCAACTCGTCGCCCCACGCGGCGAGCGCCCGGATGAGCGCCTCTTGTACGGCGTCCTCGGCCATCGCGAAGTCCGCACCGCGACAGACGAGGACGCTCAAGACACGTGGGACGAGCTCGCGGAGCTCGACGTCGTCCGTGTTCATTGGGAGAGCGATCAATGCGTGAAGGTGGGCGGTGCGGCCAGGAAGGGTCGAACCTCCAGCCATTCGTGGATCGGTTCGCCGCCGGCCCCTGGTGCCGCGGACAGCTCACCGGCGAGCTCGATCGCTCGGTCATAGCTGTCGACGTCGATCACCATCCATCCAGCGACCAAGTCCTTCGTTTCGGCGAACGGGCCGTCGGTCACCGCCGACCGCCCCTCGCCGTCGTAGCGGACCCACACACCGTCGGGTGAAAGCGCCTGTGCGTCGATGAACTCGCCGCTGCTCTCGAGCCGAGTTGCGAAGTCGTTCATGAACCCGATGTGTGCCTCGACCTCATCTGGCGTCCATTGGTCCATCGGGGTGTCGTTGACGGGCGCCGGTGCGCCGCGGTAGTGCTTGAGCAACAGATACTTGGCCATGGTGTTCTCCTGTGTGACTCCGGCCGCGTCGGCCGGATGTATCCGTGGGACGGAGCGAGACCCGACATATCGACATCGTCGCTGGGAATTCGGCGCGAAATCTGACGACAAGTCAGCTACATGTGCCTGGCGAAGGCGTGCCGTTCATGCCCGTCATCGACATTCACGGGTGCAAATAGAAGACCTTGCTGAGGATCTTCCACTGGCCATCGATCTTCACGAGATTGAAGAAATCGGTGAAGCGATGACCCGTCCAGTTATCGACGTCCACCCGCACGCTGGCTGCCGTGCCGACAACATCGATGCTGGTGAAGCGGCACTCGATCTCGGTCGCGGGGCCGTTGCCATCGTTCCAGTCGTAGAGCCCCTGAATCGGGCCAGCGAAAAGGTCGGGGCCGACATAGCCACAGATCGTGGCGTCCTCATGGAACGCCGGCTTCATCGCGTCGCCCTTGCCGGTGCGCGCACCATCGATGTAGGCCTGCATCACCATGGTGATCTCGTCGACATCGTTGACGTAGGTCGTGGCGGTCGTGGCTGTCGTGGACATGTCGTACCTCGTTCCGTTGGTGAAGGCATCGATTGGATCGCATGTTGTCTCGGCTTTGATCAAACCGGACGATGAAACCAACCAGTGCAAGCTGGAACGTTACTACCTGTTCCCGGAGGGCTCTGACGTAACCGATCGATCGCAGGGTTCGGCTGCCAGATCCGTGTGGCTTGGCCGCATTCATTGGCATTCCTGCTGCGTCCGCTCATTTGGGCTGACGATGGGCGCCTCGAGGTGACGGAGATGCTTTAGCGCAGACGGATCCGGCCGATATACAACGAGAAGGTTCGTGTGGAGGCCAAAAGCTGGTTTGACCACAAGTTCAAAGTCGTGAAGTGGGTTCCTGTTGGTACTTTCATCCCCAATGCGTCGGTCTCTGTGCATCTTGTTGCTGACCTGCTTCATCGCGCCACTGGTTTCCATGTCGGGAGTGCGCGCCGAAGATGCGGACGCTGAGAAGGCAGCCAAGGAGATTGCGGACGCACGGGACCGGGCCAACGCTGCCGCCGACGCCTATTTCGCATCCGTCTCACGGCTCGACGAATTCGCAGTAGAAGAAACCCAACTGCAGGCCGAGATCACCGCCCTGGAAGGCGATGTGAAGGCGCTTCAGCTCGCGGTCGAGAACGTTGCGATTGGACGGTATACACGGTCGGGTTCAACTGGCGTGCCCTTGCTGACGGGCTTTTCCTCACCGCAAGACCAGATCGAAGAAGATGCTCTCCTCGAAGTGATCTACGACTCGTCGGCCTCTGACTTCGACCGACTCGACTCGCTCAACGCTGATCTGGCCAGTAAGCGCCAGAAACTCGCCGACAGCAAGGCCCAGGCCGAGAAGGAACGAGCGAACCTCGCGGTGCTGAAGGATCAAGCGACGGCAGAGGTTCACCGGCTCAAAGATGTGGAGGCGGCGCGGCTTCAGGGACAGGGAGTACGAGACGCGCTCATCGCCGAACAGGCGCGACGCATCCGCGAAGCGAGCCGAAAGGCCCTGCTGATTGCTCCTCATCCGGATGCAGTCTCGCCTGTCACAGCGCCACTTCCCGGTGCCGTCGGCGCCGGGGCCTCCGATTCCGGTGATGCAGGGCCTGCGGTCGCAACGCGCCCCGCACTACCCGACGCTGGTGGCGGTACAACTGGTGGAGGGGGGAACGGCATCAATTTCAGTGGTCCCGGCAATGACTACGCCGGTCCAGGCTGGGTCTGCCCGACGGGACCTGCTGTCGCACCATTTGCTGACACGTGGGGTGCGCCGCGAAGCGGCGGTCGCCGACACCAGGGCGTCGACCTGATTGGCGCCCGCGGCATCCCCGTGCTGGCCGTCGTCGATGGCATCGCCGAGGCCAAGACCAACGTGCTGGGCGGCATCACGATCTCATTTCAGGGGGCAGATGGGAACGGCTACTACTACGCCCATCTCGACAGCTACGGCAAGCTCGGTTCTGTGAAAGCCGGTGACGCAATTGGCTTCCTCGGGCAGTCCGGCAACGCCCAGTTCAGCATCGCCCATCTTCATTTCGAGATTCACCCAGGGGAAGGCCCGGCGGTCAACCCGTATCCAACGGTTGCCGCGCACTGCCCGTCGGCCGGCTGAACGTCGTCACGCGAGCACCCGATCCCACAGGAAAGCCGGGCGTCAGCTGCGCACCAGGCGAGCGATCGCGGCGATGGCTTCGTCGATCTTCTCCTGCGCCTGAGGCCCGCCTGCGTGGACGGCGCCGGCGACGCAATGTTCGAGGTGGTCGTGTAGCAGTCCGAGCGATACTTGTTGCATTGCTCGGGTGATGGCGGAGATCTGGTCGAGGATGTCGATGCAATACCGATCGTCGTCCACCATTCGAGCGATCCCGCGCACCTGTCCCTCGATGCGGGCAAGGCGCTTGGCGACGTCCGCTTTCTGCATGTCGTACGCGGCCATCAGATCCCTCCCACAGACTTGAACCGGCGGAGCCGGAGACTATTGGAAACCACGAAGACGCTGGAGAACGCCATCGCCGCGCCCGCCAACATCGGATTGAGCAAACCCGCGGCGGCGAGAGGAATTGCTGCGACGTTGTAAGCGAACGCCCAGAACAAGTTGCCTTTGATCGTTGCTAGCGTCCGACGCGACAACCGGATCGCATCGACGGCTGCCCGCAGGTCGCCGCGGACCAACGTGAGATCACTGGCCTCGATCGCGACGTCGGTGCCAGTTCCCATCGCGAGTCCCAGATCAGCCTGAGCGAGAGCGGCGGCGTCATTGACGCCGTCACCCACCATCGCCACGACCCGGCCTTCTGCTTGCAACCGACGGATGACCTCGACCTTGTCGGCCGGCAGGACCTCCGCGATCACCTCGGCGATGCCGACCTGAGCGGCGACGGCGTTCGCAGCTCGTGCATTGTCACCGGTCAGTAGGACCGGCCTGAGACCGAGGTCGCGCAGACCCGCGATCGCTTCGGCCGAGGTGGCTTTCACCGTGTCGGCGACGACCAACACGCCCCGAACGGCGCCGTCCCAACCGACGTACACCGGTGTCCTTCCATCCGCTTCGGCAGCGTCGCGGGCGTGGCGAAGGTCATCGTCGAGGACAAGTGACCAATCGGCGAGGAAACGTTCCCGGCCGACGACAACCGCATGACCGTCGACGATCCCTTGCACGCCGAGACCCTCAGTGTTGCCGAACGACTCGACGCCTACCAGGGTGATGCCACGCTCCCGAGCGCCCGCAGCAATGGCAGCGGCGATCGGATGCTCAGAGGCGTCCTCCAGCGATCCGGAGTACAGCAGCACGTCGGCAACCGAAGTTCCGTGCGTGGGTACAACGTCGACCAGCGACATCCGGCCTGTCGTGACTGTGCCCGTCTTGTCGAGCACGATCGTGTCGACACGCCGGGTCGACTCGAGCACCTCGGGTCCTTTGATGAGAATACCCAGTTGTGCCCCACGGCCGGTGCCGACCATGAGTGCTGTCGGTGTGGCCAGACCCAATGCGCAGGGGCAGGCGATGATCAACACCGCGACTGCTGCGGTGAAGGCGGTCGTGGCCTTGTCGGTCGCGGCAGCGGTGAGCCAGAAACCGAGTGTCGCGGCGGCGATCATGATGACCACCGGAACGAAGATTCCCGACACCCGGTCGGCCAACCGCTGAACCTCGGCCTTGCCGGTCTGTGCTTCCTCGACGAGGCGGGCGATCTGGGCGAGCGCTGTATCTGCGCCGACTCGGGTAGCGCGCACGACCAGGCGTCCACCCGCATTCACCGTGGCCCCGGCGACGTTGTCTCCGGGACGAACCTCCACAGGCACCGGTTCACCGGTCAGCAGCGAGGCGTCGATAGCAGAGGTGCCATCTTCGACGATGCCGTCAGTCGCGACCTTCTCGCCCGGACGCACCACGAACTGGTCGCCGACGACAAGCTGATCGATCGCGACGCGCACCTCAGCTCCGTCGCGCAGCACGGCCACGTCCTTGGCGCCGAGTTCGAGTAATGCCCGGAGAGCCGCGCCGGATCGACGTTTGGCCCTGGCCTCGAAGTAGCGGCCGGCCAGGATGAACACTGTGACCGCGGCGGCTACTTCGAGATAGATCTCACTCGAGCCCATTCCCCGCTCGGGTCGCAACGAGAACCCGTGACGCATCGCAGGGTCGCCGGCGTCGCCGAGGAACAGCGCGTACAGCGACCATCCGAAGGCCGCGAGGGTGCCGACGGAGATCAGGGTGTCCATCGTGGCTGCGCCGTGTCGCAGGTTGGCCCATGCCGCACGATGGAACGGCCATGCTCCCCACAGCACGACTGGCGCAGCGAGCGTGAGCGATAGCCACTGCCACGAATCGAACTGCAATGCCGGGACCATCGCCAACAGCACCACGGGCAGCGCGAGAACGGTCGACATGATCAGGCGGTGCCGCAAGGCGCTCGCCGGATCTGCCACCGGTGATGGTTGAGTGCTCTGCGCAGTCCTCGCCGACTGCGGAACGCTGGCCGTGTAGCCGACTCCTTCCACCTGGGCGATGAGATCGTCGACCGTGAGATGCCCGTCGGCCACCGTGATCTTGGCCTTCTCGGTTGCATAGTTCACCGTGGCGGTCACGCCCTCGAGTTTGTTGAGGCGCTTTTCAATCCGGGCTGCACACGACGCGCAGGTCATCCCGCCGATGTCGAGTTGAACGTCGGCGGTGGGCGGTTCGGTAGTGCTTGTGCTCATGCTGCTGGGACCTCGATGGTGAACGATGCCGTGTGGACAGCGTTGTCGTTGGAGAAGTCGAAGAAGAGCCGATAGGTGCCCGGCGTGGGGAACTCGGCGGCGAAGCGGACGGCGGCGCCGGTGCTGTTCGTTGGATGGACATGGAGGTAGCCGAGATCGCCGGTCCGGATCACCACCAAGTGTCCGGTTGCACCCAGGTAGGGGTCAGGCTTGATGGTCTCACCGTTGCGACTGACTCCGAATTCGATGGTGCTCGATCCCACGTTGGGAACGCCGGACACCACGACCTGGTAGCCGTCGACGTTGTCCGTCGGCGAGACGGTGGGTACGACGACGGCCGGGACAGGACCGGGCACCTGGACATCAGTGCTGAGTGTGATCCGGTCGGCACCGCTCGGCTGGAAATCTGCGTACACCCGATGCGAGCCGGGAGCGAGCGCTGGCACGTCGACCCGCCACAACCCGTCCGAGTCGATGGTGGGATGGAGATGGACGTAGTCGACGAGGTCGCGTGACAACACGATCAAATGCATTCGCCGCTCGTGGAGAACGTCGAACTCGGTGACGGGTGAGCCGTCGCTCGTGGCAATTCGGAACGTGAAAGTCGACGGCGCGCCCGGGGCAATGTTGACCACGCCGGGCACCAATCGGAATCCATCAGCGGCCACGCTCAGTCCGGAGAGCTCAGCAGTGGACGCCGCGCCGTTGGTGTGATCCGACGCATTGTGGCTTCCCGAAGCACCAACATCTATGGGCCCGAGAGCGTCGCCGGACGCGGCGGCGAACCGAAGACAGCGACGACGCCAAGTCCGAAGATTCCGAGTCTCGATGCCGTTCTCATGGAGCCAACGTGTAGCCGGCCTCGTCGATCGCGGCGGCGAGAGCGTTTGGATCTACGGGAGGGTCGGATTCGACGGTCACCGAACCAGAAGCGAGATCGACATCCACCTTGGTGACGCCCTCGATCTTCGACACTTCGGCTGTCACGGCAGCCACGCAATGACCGCACGTCATCCCGACAACGTTGAACGATTCGACACTCATGACATCTCCTTGTAGCGCTCGGAAACCCGAGTAGATGATTCACTGATACCCAAGGGGGGTAAGGT
>JANMQX010000133.1:0-5541 GCA_031370745.1 Ilumatobacteraceae bacterium | reverse complement strand
CCGACTGGCTGTCGTTTTTCATGTTCACCTACTTCACCGACCGCGACGGCAAGTTCCAGCTCGCTTCGCTGCGCGAGTCCGCGTTCGACCCACTGTCGCGCACATGCGATTTCATGCTGAAAGAAGAGGCGCACCACATGTTCGTCGGCGCGACCGGGGTCGGTCGCGTCGTCGAACGGACCGTCCAGCTGATGAAGGAGCACGACACCGCCGATGTGCGACCGTACGGTGGTATCGACGTGGCCACCCTGCAGCGATACCTCAACTTCCACTACGCGGTCTCGCTCGATCTGTTCGGTGCGGAGACGTCGACAAACGCAGCCAACTACTTCGGTGCCGGTCTGAAGGGTCGATTCCAAGAAGAACGGCGCGACGACGATCATCGGCTCCACGGAGCCAAGCGCTCGGTGCCGCAGGCCACGGACCACGGCGTCGGCACACGCGAGGCCAGTTCGCTATCGGCGCTCAACGAGACGTTGCGCGAGGACTACGTCGCCGACTGTCAAAAGGGAGTTGATCGCTGGAATCGGTTGCTTGCCGAAGTGGGAGCATCACTGGAGCTGCCGCACGAAGGTTTCAATCGTGCGGTTGGAACCTTCGCCAGACGCCGCATCAGTCCGAGCGGCACGATTCTGACCGAAGCCGAGTGGGAGTCGTCGGTTTCTTCGTGGCTTCCAACAACGACGGATCGCGAATACGTCGAGTCGCTGATGGTCGGTGTGACGGAGCCCGGGAAGATGGCCGGATGGGTAGCGCCGCCGTCGAAGGGCATCCATGCGAAGCCGGTCGACTTCGAATATGTGAAGATCTGACCCGACGATCTGAGACTTGGCGAGGGGACGCTATGGATCTGTACAACGCCGGCGAGTGGATGCTCGATCGAAACATCGCGGTCGGGCGCGGCGACTCGGTGGCACTTCGTTGTCAACGCGAATCGACGACCTACGTGGGAGTTCTCGCCGACGCATGGAGGGTGCAGGCCGTCTTGGGCGAGCTCGGTGTCGGCGCCGGCCAGCGGGTCCTCCTCGTCGTCCACGACGAGCCTGCGTTCATCTGCTGGTTCATCGGGAGCATGCGCGCTGGTGTGATTCCCGTCCCACTCTCGACGATGTTGACGGGGCAAGACCTTGCAGCCATCGCAGCCGACTCGGAGCCCGACGTCATCGTCGTTTCTGCGGAATATGCCGATCGCATCGATCCGATCACCTCGGCTGCGCCGTCGTTGCGGCACGTCATCGTCGTCGGTGCCGTCGACCGCGAGTTCGCGGTCGCGTCGCTGTCGTGGTCTGACGTCCCTGCCGCACCCGAGGTGGGTGTTGCCGCCACGCGACACGACGATCCTGCATTCTGGCTGTACAGCTCTGGCACGACCGGTCTGCCAAAGGGGGTCATCCACCGCCACGAGAACCTCCAGGCGACGTTCGACACGTACGCATCGCAAGTTCTGCGGGTTGGGCAGGGCGACCGCTGCTTGTCGGTCGCCAAGCTCTTTTTCGCCTACGGGCTGGGCAACTCGTTGACGTTCCCGTTCGGTGCGGGCGCGACCGCGGTGCTCGAACCTCGCCGACCCACGCCCCCGATCATGCTCGAACAGGTGCGACTCGAACAGCCAACGCTGTTCTTCGCCAGTCCCGGTTTCCTGGCAGCACTGCTCGACACGGATGCTCCCGACGATTCGTTCGCGAGCGTCCGGGCAACTGTCACCGCGGGCGAGGCGTTGCCTGCCGACCTGCAACGGCGGTTCAGCGAACGCTTCGGGCATCCGGTGCTCGACGGGATTGGAACCACCGAGGTGTTGCACATCTTCTTGTCGAACACTCTCGACAGTCAACGAGCGGGCACCAGTGGGTGCGCCGTACCTGGTTACACCGCCCGCCTGCGCGACGACGACGGCGCCGACGTCACTGATCCCGACACGCCCGGATACCTCCACGTTCGCGGTCCGTCGATTGCGTCGGGTTATTGGCAGCGCGAGGAGGCAACCGCGTCTGCTTTCCGTGACGGCTGGCTGCGCACGGGCGACGTGTACACGCGTTCTGCCGACGACCATTGGACGTTCCTCGGGCGTAACAGCGACATGATCAAGGCCGGGGGGATCTGGGTGTCGCCCGCCGAGGTCGAAAGTGCGCTCGTCTCGCATCCCGACATCCTCGAAGCCGCTGTCGTCGGATCCCGGAATGCTCACGGCCTCGAAGAAGTCGTCGCGTTCGTCGTCGCCCGGTCCGGCCATGAAGTCGACGCCGATCTGGTCGACTCGTACTGCCGAGAAAGGATGGCATCGTTCAAACGACCCCGCCGGCTCTTCGTGGTCGACACGCTTCCCAAGACAGCCACGGGCAAGATCCAGCGTTACGCCCTGCGCGCCAAGCTCGAGCACGTGTCGGACTAGTCGAGCGCCCCAATGCGATCTTTCAGACGTTGTTGCGACGCTGCCGACGGCGCCACCAGAGGGTGAAGATGCGGTCGAGCAGGATGCCAAGCACCACGGCGACCAGCAGCGACCAGCGGATCGTGGTGTTCTTCTCGAAGACGAGGAAGTCGATCTTCACGTGCTTGCTGTTCTGCAGAAAGAACACCACGAACAGGGCGATGACGACTCCGAGGCCGATCAACGTGACGCTCGGTCCTGCACGACCGGCGGCGACTTCGCGCTGACCTTCGTTCGAGGTGTTGGTGTTCTCAACGCTCATAGTCATGCTCCCCTTTTGGCACGGGTTTACCAGATCCTGCACCAATCATGCACGTGGCGCCTTTGGCGGGCGTGGCAATCCGACAAGACGCTCACCGACGATGTTCCTGCGCACCTGACTGTCACGCGAGCGTTCAGGCGCGATGAACCGCGAACGGAGGCGGACCAAGGATCTCGATTCCCCCGTTCTTCGCCGCGGATGCTTGAACTCGGCTCATGTCGACCGGCCCTTCGTCGACTCCTCGAGTGTCGTCACTGGCGACAGCCTCGCTGGCGTCCCAATAGAAGGCTTGGCAGCAACCTGGGGTGTGGAGGCAGAGCAAGCGAGCGCCGTCGGCATCGGAGACCTGGAAGGCATGCGGAACCCCGCGTGGCGCGCTGGCAATTCCACCTTCGCCGACAACGTGCTCCGTTCCGTCGAGGTGCATGCGGATCTCGCCCTTCAGGACGATCATCGTTTCGTCGGAGTCCGGATGGATGTGCAACGGGGTGACCTTGCCGAAGTCCATGCGATCCTCGAACAGGATGAACGCACCATTGGTTTGCTCCGCCGTGGCTTTCCAGATGTGCAAGCCGCCGCCGTAGAACCATCGCCGCTCGCCCTCCTCTCGTGCTCTCACCAGCGATTGGCGGGCTGAGTTGATGCTCATCGTTGTCTCCTTTCCGTGGATCTTCTTCATGGTACACAAGTACCATGAAGAGACTCGCATACCATGAGGAACATGTCAACTTCTTACGAACTCGGTGGGCGTTCGGCCCAGAAGGCCCGTACCAGGGCAGCGTTGGTTGCGGCGGCACGTGAGCTCGTCGCCGCTGGCACGACACCAACAGTCGAGGAGGCCGCTGAGGCCGCGTCGATATCTCGCACAACCGCGTATCGGTACTTCCCGACGAAGCGTGCGTTGCTGCTCGCGGCCCACCCCGAGGTCGCCGCCGCCTCGATGCTTCCTGACGACCCGCCACAGGATGCGCCACAGCGCCTCGATGCGGTCGTTCGCAACTTCAGCGCCATGATCATCGATACCGAGCCACAGCAACGGACCATGCTGCGTCTCTCGCTCGAAGCGAGCCCGGCCGAGCGCGAGGCGCTCCCCCTGCGTCAGGGGCGGGCGATCGGGTGGATCGCCGAAGCACTGGACGGCGTGCGCGGCGACTTCACCGACGAACAGTTCCGTCAGCTCGTTGTCAGCATCCGCGCCACCATCGGAATCGAGGCGCTGGTCTGGCTGGTCGACGTTGCCGGGTTGTCGAGGGACGACGCCGTCGCGCTGACCCGCTGGTCGGCGCAGGCACTGCTGCAACGTGCGACCAAGGTCGCGCCACCGACACCTCATGTGTCGACGTCATAGGGTTCGTCGGAGAAATGTCGAGTGGATGGGAACCAACCGATGCCGGAAAGCGACTCGAAGTATGTGGATTGCTCCCGCTGGCGCGATGCGATATCAGCCCTCGCCGATGGTGAGCAGTCGGAGATCGACGAGCGCCCTTGTGACTGCTGGATATCGTCGACGGCAAGCGCCGCGCCGGGTGACGAGCGCCGCACCAGTCAGTCGACGGCGCGGGGCGGGCCTTGGCGCAACCGGCTCATCGAGCAGTCCACAGCATCTGGATCGCGGACGGCGCCCCACAGCGTCTCGAGCCACCATGTTGCCCCAGCCTTCGCCCACGCCGCTGGTGAGTGCTCGCTCATGGAACCCTCGACGATGACGTCGAACGTCCGAGCTGGCAGCTCCACGCGTTGCAGCTCCTCGAGGGTGCATTGCCGTGCCTTGCCGTCCTCGACGACTTGAGGGATCAGCCCGTCGCACGACAACGCGCGCGCCATCGACTTCTTCGATCCCAGCGCGCCGACACACCAGATCGGCACACCCGGCTGTTGTCTGGTATGGCCGATTGCCGGGAAGTCGCTTGGTTCGATCGAGTAGTGCTTGCCATGGTGGGTGAATGGTTGGCCGGCCCACAGTCCGCGCAGGATGTCGAGGCCTTCGTCGAGCAACTCGCCGCGCACGACCCTGTCGGTCTCTTCACCGAACGCGTCGTAGCCGGTGTCGGGTGCGCCCATGCCGACACTGACGGTCACCCGCCCGTCCGACAGCCGGTCGACCGTGGCGACCTGACCGGCGAGCTCCCACGGCTTGCGACGCGGCAGCGGGGTCAGCATCGTGCCCAATCGCAGAGTCGTCGTGCGGCACGCGGCGACCGCAAGAGACACCCAGGCGTCGACGCCCCACACCGGCTCCCACACGAAGAGACCGTCCCAACGGTGCAGCTCGGCAACGGCCGCCAGTTCGCCGATTTCTGCGGCGTCAGCCCACGGCACTACGAAGCCGAACTTCATCGCTAGATCATCGCGCCTTCGGCAGAGGGCGTGCGACCGACCCGCACGCGATGAAGGGTGAGAGAGACAATTACAGTCTTCGTGATGGATTTCCAGCTGCCCGATGCGGACGATCCACGCCGCGTGGCCGTTCGTCACTGGCTCGATGAACATCCGCAGCCGACCAGCGGGCAACTCGCCGACGCAGGGTACGTCGCGCCGCAGTGGCCGCAACCGTGGGGGCTCGGCGCCGACCCGATCCACCAGCTGATCATCGACGACGAGCTGTCGAAGGCAAAGATCCGTCGACCCGTGAACCCGATCGGCATCGGCTGGGCCGGTCCGACGTTGATGTATGCCGGAACCGACGAACAGAAGAAGCGGTACCTGCCGGCGATGCTGTCGGGTGAGGAGTTCTGGTGTCAGTTGTTCAGCGAACCGGGCAGCGGCAGCGACCTTGCGAGCCTCGGCACCCGTGCCGTTCGCGATGGCGACGAATTCGTTGTGAACGGCCAGAAGATCTGGACGAGTGGTG
>JANMQX010000119.1:0-2290 GCA_031370745.1 Ilumatobacteraceae bacterium | reverse complement strand
CGGCCGAAGCGCAGTACGCCAACCTGTTTCATCACATCGGTCAGATACTCGATGCCGCCGGCGCCGAATGGCGCCACATCGCCCGCATCACGTTCTACGCACCCGATGCGGCATTTCGCGACTCGTGCAACCCGATCTGGGTCGAGCATTTTCCCGACGCCGAAGCGCGACCCGCACGACACACCCAAGTCGTCGCTGGCACCAAAGTCGTGACCTGCGAGTTCATCGCCTACATCGACGACTGAACCTGCGCTCAGCGGGCGCGGAACGTCACTTCCCCGAGGCCGTTGAACAAGGCCTCCACGTTGTCGCCGACCTGGAATGGGATCGCCTTGATGAACGATCCCGACAGGATCACGTGGCCGGCCTCCGGTGAAACACCGAACTCGAACAGCTTGTTGACAAGCCAGGCGACCGCATTGATCGGATTGCCCATCACCGCTCGTGCCATGCCGCTTTCTTCGATATCGCCGTTGATCGACAGCGTCGCGCCGACGTTGCGCACGTCGATGTCTTTCAACTTGGTCGGGTTGGCCCCGAGGATCACGAGGCCACACGCGGCGGCGTCGGAGATGCTGTCGATCAAGGTGTTCGGGCCTCGACCCCTTTGTCGGGTGTCGACGATCTCGATGGCCGGCAGCACGAAGTCGGTCGCCCTGATCACGTCGGCGACGTTGACGGCCGGGCCGGCCAAGGGTTCCTTCAACACAAAAGCAAGCTCGACCTCGACGAGCGGACGATTCATGGTGCTGCGCGGCACGACGCCACCCTCCAGCACGAACCAGTTGTCGAACATCGTGCCGTAGTCGGGCTCTGTGGCATTGGTGAGGGCTCGCATCGCCTTGGAGGTGAGGCCGATCTTGTGGCCTTTGATCACTCGACCCGCGGCGACCTTGAGGTCGGTGACCGCCTGGGAGATGGCGTAGGCATCAGTGATGTCGGCCGTGGGATAGGTCTCGGAGATTGGTGCGATCGGCTCGTTGTCGAGCTCGGCTTGGTAGAGCGCCTGAGCTGCTGATGCGACGTCGGACTCGGTGAGGTTTGCCACGAAGCGAAGCTAGCTGCGCGACTTGGGCTGTCGCGACTTGGGCCGGAGACTCAGGTGTGTCGACCGAGTGCGGCCAGCAAGCTGCTCTGCGGATCGTTGTCGACTTCGTCGGCGCATTCGACGCCGAATGCGCCGCTGCCCTGCAGGAGCGACAACTGCGGCCGCACGACCTGCCAGCAGGCGTCGATCAGTTGCGGATCGATATCGGTGGGCTGGCCGGTGGCCGAGGCCACATCCCAACCGTGAATCAAGACATCGATCACGCGGTGGCCGGCGTACACCTCTCCCGGAACCGGACCGTACGAGACCGCGCACGGCGCGTCGAGTGCGCCGGGCATCTCGAACACGGTTGCCGCCGACTCGGCCGAGCGGTCGTAGGCGGCGACCGGGTCCGATCCCAAAACGTCGCCATCGAGAGCCGTACCGACATCGGCAATGGTCCGGCCACAGCCCAGCTGAGCGGCCCACAGGTTGCCGGCGACAATGTGGTTGACCAGATCGCGCACATTCCACCCGTCGCAGGGCGTCGCCAGATCCCATTGATCGTCACCGATGCCGGCGACGAATTGACGTGTTGCTGCGAGCGCATCGCGGTGAACCGCAGCTATGTCGGTGGCGAGCATCATCTCAGCCCTTGACGTAGGCGAGTTTTTCGGAGACCTTGCCGTCTCGCACCTTGAAGACGTCGACGCCGCGGATGTGCCCTCCGTTCCACGTGTACACCCACCGTTCGACGACTCGATCCCCGAACGCCATCGAGTCTTCGACCTCGAAGCGGCTTGCGGTGTCGTCGAAGATCGGCTGCCAGGCTTGACGGATTGCATCGTGACCTTTGTGCTGCACACCGTCAGGTGCCGGACCGGTGGATTCGAACAGGCAATCGTCGGTTGTCATCGACAACGCCTTGTCGAGATCGTGCGCTCCCCACGCCGCTCCGAATGCGGCGACGACAGAAGCTGCCTGGGATGTATCAGTCATGACGACCCTCTCGTGTTCTGTTGACGACCCCGAATGGATTGGCGAATCTTACTTACTGGTAGGTAAAATCGTCAAGAGGTTCCATCAGACCAACGCACCGTGAGAGGACGACGAATTGTGAGGGCTGGCCAACGCACCGTTGCCGACACAGCACAACGAGCGCTCGATGTCGCCGAGCGATTGGTGCAGGTGCGGGGGTTCAACGCAGTGAGTTATGCCGACGTGGCTGCCGAACTGGGCGTGACCAAGGCTGCCCTGCACTAC
>JANMQX010000093.1:0-51369 GCA_031370745.1 Ilumatobacteraceae bacterium | reverse complement strand
GGGTCGCCGCGCCGTCGGGCGCGAACGTCAAAACCGACTCGAAGGCGTTCGGGTCGCCGCGGGACTCACCGTGCACCAGCGCGATCCGCTCCGGCGGGGCGATCTCGGTCCAGGAGATCCACTCCTGGTAGTCCGTCCCGTCGGGTCCGTGCATCACGAAGTCCCACTCCCCGCCGACGCGGAACTCGAACGCCCGCGTGGTGGTGGTGAAGCCCTCCGGTCCCCACCAACGCGACAGGTGCCGCACCTCGGTGAACGCCTCGAACACCAGCGCTCGAGCAGCACTGATGACCCGGGAGATCACGATCTCGCGGTCAGCCGTCGCGGACTGCGCCTGCGCTCCTGGTCCCGTCGCGCTCATCAGCTACTCCTCCTGCCTTGCCTGCTTGAGGTCCTGTACGTACTCGTCCAGCCTGTCGAAGCTCTCGTTCCAGAACCACTCAAAGCCGCTGGTCCACTCGTGAACCGGTCGCAGCCCGCGGGCGTCAAGGCCGTACAGGCGTTGCTTGCCTGCCCTGCGGTCCCGCACCAGTCCGACCTCGCGGAGCACCCGCAGGTGTTTGGACGCCCCCGTCTGGGTCATTCCCAGCTCCTGGGCCAACTCGGTCACCGGCCCCTCGCCCGCCCGCAGCAGCACCAGGATCTCCCGGCGTTGCTGCTCGGCGATCGCGTTGAAGACGTCCGACGTCGTCGCTGCTCGTGCCATGTCGCAATCATATTCCGATATCGGCATACGTCAAGCCCGGGGAGGAGGCCGCTGACCGAGAGGTGGTTCCGTTCCGTTGCTGTGCGGACTGCGCTGAAGTGCCGGGAATGGCGCCGATTTCTCTGCCACGACAAGCCGCTGGCCGTGTCGGAGCGGGCACTAAGGTTCCTGCCGGCAGATCGGGGGGCGATGAGGAACCGGATCATGATGGGCGCAGCGTTGGTTGGCCTGCTGGTCACGGCGGGCTGCGGCGGCGACTCCGACCCGCCGTCGAAAGCCGTCGAGGCAACGACCCCTACGGTGTCCCTCGTAACGACGACGGCGGCGACCACAAATCCCACGGATGCGACGGCGCCGTCCTCGGAGACAGCCTCCGTGTCGTCGAAGGAGCCGTTGATCTCCCTACCCGTCAAACCAGGTGGCACCGTTGAAGGTCTGGTCGATGTGCGCGGCCACGGCATTAATGCCCGCTGCGCCGGCGAGGGTTCCCCCACCATCGTGTACTTCACAGGCTGGGCACCTGATCGAGCGAAGCGCGGTGTCGCGATCGCGCCCGGCATCGAGAACGCCCTCGGGCCCGGGTTTCGAGTGTGCTCCTACGAACGGCGCAACACCGGTCGCAGCGAGACAGTCGATGGCACACAAAGCCCTGAGGACGTAATGGCCGATGTCGACGGCCTGCTCGCCGCGCTCGACGAGCACGGTCCATTCTTGCTACTCGGAGCGTCATTCGGCGGACTGGTCGCCTCGGCTTACGCGGTGGCGCACCCGGAGAGGGTCGTCGGCGTCGTGCTGCTCGACTCCTCGACCGGCGTGGACTACGACATCGACAAGCGGGAGAACTTTCAGGGGCCCTGCCTCGAGGCCAATCGCCAGGCCGACGCGTTTGACTCCCTGGAAAAGCTGGACAACTGTCGTCTCGCAGAATGGATCCATGATCGCCGCGATCGAGAGCCCGCCGTTCCCTTGCTATACCTCGCGGCGAAGGACGCCTCGGATCGCGGCCTGGAGGCCGACGACGCGACGCGCAAAGCTTGGGTCGAGAGTTGGTCGCCAGGAACATGGCGAGTCGTCAATGCGCCCCACTGGATGGACGAAGCCGATACCGAACTCGTCGCGAACGCAGTCCGCGAGGTCATCGGCCTCATCAAGTGACGCGTCCCGGCACGATGTTCGGCGATTCGTTGGTGGTCGGAGATGCGATCCGGCGCCGAACGAGCCGGTGAAGGACATCGACTGGTCCACTACGAGCTGTCGGCCAACGGGGGGATGCTCAGTCGCCTGGATAGGGTTAATGGATCGTTGAGCTCGCGGGTGCCGTTACTGATCAGGGCGACGCTCGCATGGCTGCGGTGGCTGTTCTCGATCAGAGTCTCGACATGATCGTGGTGGTCGATCGTGACGGGACGATCATCCTCACCAATGCGGCATGGCGAGCAGCGGCCAGTGCTCGTGAGTGTGCCGACTCGGCGGTCGGCTGCGGAGTCAACTACCTGGATGTCTGCGAGCGTTGTGACGCCGCCGTCGTTGCTGCGGGAATTCGTGACGTCCTGCTTGGTGATCGACCGCGGTTCGAGTTCGAGTACCCGTGTCATTCGTCGACGGAAGACGAGTGGTTTGCGTTGGAGGCGACGTCGCTCGGTGAGCTCATGTCGGGAGCAGTGCTGACGCACACGAACATCACCGCACGACTTGCCATTGGACGCGTGCGCGCACTCGACCACGGGAACGACCCCGTGACCTTGTTGGCGACCACACCGGCGGCCGTGCCGGGTTTGGCGCGCATGCTTGCTGACGCCCAGTCTCACAACGGTTCATTGGCTGTCGTGACGATCACCTTGTCCGATCTGGCCGAGATCGAGTCGCGTCATGGGCGCCGAACCCGCGATGACCTCGTTGTGCACGCGGTTGCCCGAGTGCTCCGCCTCACTCGCGCCGACGATGTGATAATCCGTCCGTCGACGAATCAGTTGATGCTGTTCGCCGGAGTCGCCGACGCTCAGGGTGGTGAGTTCCTGCGCGGGCAGATTTCGGAAGCCTTGGAGGCGACGTATCTCGTGGGACCCTCCGAAATTCGTTCGAATATTGATGTCGATGTGGTCTCGAGTGATCAATTCTCAACGCTCGACTCATTGTTGTATGACTTCGGCGGGGAACCAGCGCCGCTGTCTCAGGAGGGGTGCCAGACGCTTTCCTGCGGCACCACGTCCGACAAAGATGCGACAGCCGAGAACGAAGCGCTGCACCCGCCGCTCGTGGTGTACAGCCTTCCGGACGGAGATCTCCAATCTGCGAACGAGGCCGCACGAGCGTTGTTCGGACTGGCGACGCTGGAGCCGGGCCCGCTGCACGCTCGAGCCCTTTCCGATCCCATCGATCTGCGCAAGACCGACAAGGCCCTGATGGCGTTGTGTTCGGGTGCGACCGATTCGTACCGCGCTCAACGAACCCTGATGACTGCAGATGGACCCCTTGCGGTGCTGACCTCCGTACGTCGGCTGCTCGTCTCGTCCGGTGCGTTGGCGGTCGTCCTGACGGTCCCCGCCGACATCGAAGCCACGGCAGGGCGAGGGTCCGACGATCCGTTCGCAACGGCTCTCGTCGCAGGAGCGATCGATCTGAACGGTGCGGTCACGAGTGTCTCCACTGCCATCTCGTCCATGGAGACCGAACTGAGCGGTGCGCTCAGCGTTTCCCTCAGGCTGGCAGGTCACCCTGACGACGTCGACATCGTCGACGCGATGCTGGAATCGCTCAGGCGCAACGGCAGCGCGGCCGGCGCGGTTCGACTCCCCCATTCCGAGCTGGGCTGGGTGCTGTGCCAATGTCAACTGTTCACGATCAAACGGCGGCCTGTCGGACCTTCGAGCACCGAGTCTCCCGTCGTCGAGCGCAACACTTTTGCCTTCGTGTTGTCAGCGAGTATCGGCACGCGGTCGATGGTCGACAAGATCGCCAAACTCGAACGCCACATCAGGCGCATCGGATCCGAAGTCGATGCCGCGGACGTCGAGATGACGGTCGCATCCAGGCCCGATCGCAGCCTTAGCACAACGTTCGATGGGCTCGACCTCACGGCACGGCAGCGTGACATCGTGGAACGACTTCTTCGGGGTCAACGCGTGGCCTCGATCTCTGCCGCGCTCTACATCAGTCGCTCGACGGTACGAAACCATCTCGCGCACGTGTATCGGCTGGTCGGCGTTCACTCTCAAGAAGCGTTATTGGATGTTTTGCGGGCTCCTTGAATCGCGGACATCGCCGACGCGTCCCAGCCGATCGCGTCGGTTGACCGGTCGCCTCGTTTGAGCAGCCTCATCCGTGGCAACACGTCGGTCGCATGCAACGGCCAGTCGATGAAGTAGCCCTGGACGATGTCACATCCGAGGTCGCGAAGACGACGTAGTTGCTCGACGGTCTCGACCCCCTCTGCCACCGTACGCATACCGAGTGAATGCGCCAGCGAAATGATCCCCTGGACGACGTGCTGAGCATTGTCGGCCTGGCCGAGCGGTGCAATGAAGCTGCGATCGATCTTCAGCAGGTCCCAGGGAAACAACGACAGACGCGCGATCGATGACCATCCGACTCCGAAGTCGTCGATGGCGAGGTGGACGCCAATCCGGTGGATCTCGTTGAGCGTGTCGAACGATGAGGTCGAAGTCAGGGCGCTCTCGGTCACCTCCAGCCACAGCGAATCCGCCGGCGCCGAGAACTGGGCCAGTGCGTCACGAACCGTGTTCGCCAGGTTCGAGTCGTCGAGTTGTCGGGCCGACAGGTTGATTGCAACCGATGGCCAGCAGCCCAACTCGGCGGCCCATCGGGATTGCGCCGCCAGCGTGAGCTGCAGCACCCGCTCGAACAGCGCGCCGATTCCGTTGGCCGACTCGAGGATCGGTACGAAGTGATCGGGCAGCATGATCCCTCGAGATGGGTGGTCCCATCGGGCCAATGACTCCAAGCCGAAAAGTTCACCCGTCAGCAGGTCGATCTCGGGCTGGTGGAGGCAGAAGAGTTCATTTTTCACCACGGCGGCTCGCAGTTCCGCAGCGATGGTCAACCGGTCGAAGACGTCGGCCCGCAACGTTGCGTCGTACTGGCACATCCGTCCTCCGCCCAATGCCTTGGCCTGGTACATGGCGGTATCGGCGTTGCTGAGCAGGTCGTCGCCGCCGACTCCAGGCGTCTGGCTGGCGACACCGATCGAGATGGATGATCTGATGTCGTCTCGACCGCCGATCGAGATCGGGGCAGCCATCTGGTCGAGGATGCGGTTGGCGAGCATGACGATGGTGTGTTGGTCGGCATTGTTGACAAGAACGACGAACTCGTCTCCACCGAATCGTGCGACTGTGTCGGTTTCGCGGACGCAGCTGCGAAGACGACGGGCGACCTCCACCAGGAGTTGGTCGCCGGCCGGGTGGCCGAGCCCGTCGTTGACGAGCTTGAAGTCGTCCAGGTCGCAGATCAGCATGGCCAGAGGCCGTCCGGTCTCCGCGCTGTCGCTCAGCGCTGCCTCGATCCGTTCCATCAACAGGGCCCGGTTGGGGAGATCGGTCAACGCGTCGTAGTGCGCCTGGCGTCGCAACTTTGCCTCAATGGCATCTCGCTGGCGATGGGCGAACTCGAGCTCACTGTACGCGTGACTCAGTTCATTCATCGACTGACGAAGCTCGAGTAGCACTGTCGCTTGGCGAGCCAACCGAGACAAGCCATCGCGTTGCTGTGAGGTGAGCAACCGAGGGACCGTGTCGATCACACAGAGCGTGCCATAGCTGTAGCCGGCAGCAGCGCGAAGCGGGGCTCCCGCATAGAACCGCACCTTGGGATCGTCGACCACCAATGGATTCGAGGAAAACCGATCGTCCTCCTGCGCGTCACCGACCTCCATGAGCTCGTCGGAACAGATCGCATGCGCGCAGAACGCCACATCTCGAGAGGTCTGCTCGGCTTCGAGGCCGACCTTGGCTTTGAACCACTGCCTGTCCTCGTCGATCAGGCTGATGAGCGAGATCGGCGTACCGCAGAGATCGGCCGCTGCCCGAACGATCGAGTCGTACACCTCCTCCGCCGGCGTGTCGAGAACGTCGGCGCTGTGCAGCGCGGCGACTCTCGTGGCTTCGTCGGCCGGATACGGCACCCCGGCAGTCGGCGGCCGATGAGGGAGGACGACGGTCTGGTAGAGATCAGACGACTCCCGATACCCCGAGTACAGGAGTCCCTGCGCTGCAACGCACCCCAGGCGAATCAGAGCCAGGTGCTGCTCCGCGGTCTCGACGCCCTCAGCGATCACGTCGAGGTGCAGCTCACTGGCCAGTGAAACGATCGAGCGGATCACGGCTGCGTCGGCGCGGGAGGTGCACATTTCTGCGATGAACCGCCCGTCGACCTTGATCGCATCGACGGGCAGGTCGCAGAGGTACGACATGTTGGCGCAGCCGGTTCCGAAGTCGTCGATGGCGATGCGAACTCCCTGTGTCCGAAGTCCGGCCAGACGTGCGGCCGCAGACGCTATGCCCGGGAGCAGACGTGTCTCTGTCAGCTCCAGCTGCAGCACATTGCCTGGGAGCGAACGCGTGCAGAGCGCTTCGAGGACGCGGCTCGGCAGGTCTGGATGCGTCAACTGCACTGCGGAGAGCTTGACCGACACTCGCCCGTCGCCCCACCGCCCGGCCAGGCGTTCGGTCAGCACGATGTCGAGGCTTCGCCCGAGCACGATGTGTCCGAGTTCGTGGATGAGGCCGGCATCCTCCGCGGCCTCGATGAACGTTGTCGGATCGGCATCGCTGATCTCGCTCGAGTTCCAACGAGCGAGGGCTTCGAACTCGATGATCCGACCGGTGGTCAGCTCGACGACCGGCTGGAACGTCACAGTGATCTCACGGCGATCGGCTGCATCGATCAGCAGACTGGTCAGCCGTGGATGACGAGAACCGATCTGGTGTCCGTCGACCGACAAACATTCGACCGCCCCGATGCCGCTCGCTCGTCGGCGCCGCGTCGGCGCTCGATTCCACGACGTGATCTGTCCGGACAAGGGCAGGCCGACCAGACCGATGGGAGACAGGTCCGTCC
The DNA here is from genome assembly GCA_031370745.1 of Ilumatobacteraceae bacterium. Lineage (GTDB taxonomy): Bacteria > Actinomycetota > Acidimicrobiia > Acidimicrobiales > Ilumatobacteraceae > JAENVT01. Next base: position 44,588 of record JANMQX010000093.1, on the reverse strand, counting down.
TCGCCACCGATGCGGACGCGACCTCATCTCCTGACCCACCGTGCCGAAGCCTGCTCATTCCACCCTCTCATCGTGGTCGTCACGCCAGTCTCAAGGAATTCTTCGACCAAGTGGGCATGAACCTGAGGCAGACCAACGACCCGCCCACCGAAGCGACGCTTCGTCTATGCAGGGCGGCGCGGTCGTGATGGCGACGAATAGGTCGATCACAGTCGTATCGCCAATCTCCGGGCGCCGCGGTGGGCGCGGATTACGATCAGGCATCCCTTCTCGAGAATTCATCCGCCATGCTTGACATCTCATCCGCGCGACCAGCGTTCTTGGTGACTGAGCCCGCTGAGCCGGCGTATGTGAGGTCATCGGTCACCGCGATCAGACTTGTCGCGTCGCTTGTGGTCCTCGGCTTCACGTACGCTGTGCTGCGAAGCGCCCACGTCAGTCAGTTTTCGACCAACTTCGGCGACTTCCTCGGCTCAGCTCCGCGGTGGCTTGTTTCGGGCATCGTCAGCATCTGTCAACTCGGCTTTCTCGTTGCGGCGATTCTCGGGTTCATCGGCCAACTCGTCCTCCGCCACTTCGTCCGGGTCGGCCGAATGGTGCTCGCCGCAGTCGTCTGCATCGCTGGCCTGATCACGATGTCGAAGCTTGTCGGCACCTCGGCGCTGCCTCTGCTGCCATCACGGCACAGCGCCCAGCCCGGTTCGGGCCTGGGCGCCAACGGCCTCAGTGGATACGGCATTGGTGCCGCGTTCCCGACGACTTTGGACGTGGGAGTGATCGCCGCTTGGATGTTCGTCGACCGAGGTCGTTGGCCCGAACGCTGGCGACGGGTCGGTCGCGTCGTCCTTGTCCTAGGGATCATTGCGCGGCTCGGCGTCAGTCTCGCGGACCCGCCCACGATCGTGACCGCCATTGCGATGGCAGCGGCCGCGTCATCGCTTGTGCAGCTGATCTGCGGAGCCCCCAACACAAGCCCGCGCGCCGTGGCGGTGGGCGAGATCCTCGAGCGTCTGGGCTACAGGGTCTGCTCGGTCGAACGATTCGGAGGGTTTCACGGCTTCGCGGGATTCAAGGTGTACATGGACGATGGCCAGCAGCTGATCGTGAAGGTCATCAATCGCGATCTGTGGACGGCGCTGCTCCCCTTGCAGACGTACCGAGCGGCGCGATTCCGCGATGTCGGCCAGGACAGACTGTTCCGATCGCTTCGTTCGGCGGTCGAACACGAGGCCCTCTGCGCGTTGAAAGCCCACTCCGACGGTGTTCCCACTGCCCGCCTAGCGGTGGTCGCCGAGTTCCCCCCGAACGCGATGATGATGGCGTTCGACGCTCATGCACGGCAGTCGTTGAGCGAGCTCGATCCGTCGCGTCGTACGCCTCAACTCTTGGAATCGGTCTGGGCGATTGTGAACGCCCTCCAACAGAGCCACACCGTGCATCGCCGCCTCAACGCCGACGCCCTGTGGGTCGACGACGAAGGCGCCGTCGTGCTCGTCGGCTTCGCCTCAGCCTCCTTGGGCGTCGTCGGCTCTGCCCTCTCGACCGATGTTGCCGAGGTGCTCGCAGCAACAGCCGCGCCGCTCGGCGTTCAACGCGCTGTGGAATCCGCTGTTGCCGGCGTCGGCACCGCTGCGGTCGCAGCAGCCCTACCCCGCTTGCAGCCGCTTGCGCTGACTCACAGGACACGAGCCGCCGTCAAGGCTGCCGGGTGTCTCGACGACCTTCGCACCGAGGTCCAACGCGTGACAGGTGCCGAGAACGTCCCGATCGCCGAACTGGAGAGGATCACGACGGGCACGGTTGTCTCAATCGCTGTGGTGGCGCTGGCGGCGTGGGCGCTCATTCCCCAATTCCTCGGCCTCGGCTCGCTATGGGGCGAGCTTCAGCGGGCCAACTGGTCGTGGGCGGCCGCAGCCCTCGCTCTGTCGGCCCTCACCTACGTTGGCGCTGCCGTGGCCCTCGCCGGCTCTCTGCCCGAGCATCTCCCACTGGGCCCGAACATCGGCGTGCAGATGGCGACCTCGTTCGTGGGTGTCGCCGCGCCCGGCGGCGGGCTGGCATTGACCGCCCGATTCCTCCAGAAGCGCGGCATCGACACGACGACGGCTGTCGCAGCCGTGGGCGTCGACACGATCGCCGGCGTGATCGTTCATCTCACCTTGACGGGCCTGTTCATCGCCCTCGCCGGCTCCTCAGGGCTGAAGACCTTCGACCTGCCCTCGTGGGGCACGATCGGATTGATCGCCGCCGGTGTAGCGCTGGTTGCAGCGACCGGTGTGGCTGTCCCATGGAGCCGCGCATTGCTCACTACTCGCGTGTGGCCGGCAACGAAGCGCTCGCTGGCCAACGTCAGCGAGATCGCTCACCAGCCTGGCAAGATGATCGAACTGTTCGGCGGCTCGCTGGCCATCACGTTGGGGTACATCCTCGCGTTGGAAGTTGCCGTGTCCGCGTTCGGAGCGGGCCCGGCGTTCACGTCGGTCGCTCTCGTCTACCTCGTTGGCTCAGTGGTGTCGTCGGTCGCTCCCACCCCCGGTGGGATCGGAGCCGTGGAAGCGACGCTGATCGCGGGATTGACCTCAGCGGGAATGACCAGCAGCACCGCAGTCGCCGCCGTCATCCTGTTTCGCCTGGCGACGTTCTGGATCCCACTGCTGCCAGGCTGGGGAGCGCTTGTTGCGTTGCAACGCTCCGGTGACCTCTGAATCGCCCGGCACCTCGCACCGGACGTTGGAAGACGATCTCACCGTTTTCGACGCCCTACGCTTCGGCTTCCGTCCGCAGCGAACGGTGTTAGCTTCCTTGCGTCGATCTCAGGAGGTCACGAATTGAAACGAATCCGGTGGACAGCGGTCGCCGTTGTCAGTGTTCTGATGGTCGCCGCGCCCGCCATCGCGATCACGAACGGAGTTGCCGATGGCGAGGGTCACCCGAACGTCGGAGGATTGGTCAACACGGTCCAGTATTCGGATGGAACCTGGCTCTATTGCTCGGGCACGTTGATCTCTCCGACAATTTTCCTCACTGCTGCTCATTGCGGGAATGAGGCAGAACGCGTCCGAGTCACCTTCGACACTGCCTACAAGGCGGGCGACGTGGTGTATTCCGGCACGTTCAGAGCCGATCCGCTGTATTCGCAGTCCCAGAGCGACCCACACGACATCGCCGTCGTGGTGCTCGATCATGCGGTGAAGGGCATTACACCGGCGTTGCTGCCCAAACAGAACACATTGTCGCAGCTGTCATCCAGCCAGACGTTCACCCCCGTTGGATATGGGGCCTACCTGGTCACCAGCGGTCCGGGTGGAAAAACCTATGTATACAACGACGTGCGGATGACAACAGTCGGAACTCTCAACTCCATCAACCCGGCTTGGTTGCGGATCTCGATGAACGCGACACTCGGAGACGGGGGCACCTGCTACGGCGACTCGGGCGGGCCCAACTTCCTCGGTAACAGCACCACCATCGCGGCCACGACGATCACCGGCGACGCAGTATGCCGGTCTACCAACGTCGTATATCGATTGGATACAAGCTCGGCGCGCACGTTCCTCAGCGGATACGTGACACTTCCCTGACAGGAGACATCATGGCGCACACCCCACTACTGACGATGCTGCAGCGAGCGGCGTCCGAGGTCGCCGCAGATGATGTCGGCGTCGAACGACACCTCGAAACATGCCCGCCGGACGGCACGTCGAGGCGACGATTTCTTGCCGGTGCGGCAGCCGCGGGTGCGGCTGCCGCGGCTTGGCACATCGGTGATGCTGCGCCCGTCGCGGCGGCCGCCGGTCCACGCATCGTGATCGTCGGCGGCGGTCTGGCCGGGTTGAGCTGCGCGTACCAGTTACGCAAGGCCGGCTACGTGGCCGAGGTCCACGAAGCATCGCCAGATCGTCTCGGAGGCCGATGCTGGTCGATCAACGACTACTTCGCCGAAGGCCAGGTCGCAGAACATGGCGGCGAGTTGATCGACCAGGGACACACAGCGGTGCGTCAGCTCGCGCAGTCGCTCGGCTTGCCACTCGACAACCTTCTCTCCGCTGAGCAGAACGGAACTGAGCCGAGGTTCTGGTTCGACAATGGTCCATACACCTACACCCAGGCAACCTCTGACCTGAAGGGCATTTGGCAGAAGATCAAGAGTGACGTGCAGGCGGCCAGCTACCCGACCCTGTACACCCTCTCCACAGAACGCGGTCGACAGCTCGATCAGATGTCGATCATCGATTGGATCAACGAAAGCGTTCCCGGCGGAATCACCTCGAGGCTCGGACAGCTTCTGGATGTGGCGTACAACATCGAATATGGCGCCGAATGCTCGGTTCAGAGTTCGCTGAATCTGCTGTATCTGCTCGGATTCTCGGGACAAGGTCAACTGCGGATATTCGGGCCCTCGAACGAGAAGTATCACGTGCGGGGCGGCAACGATCAGATCGTCGCCGGACTCAGCTCGCTGCTCGCCGGGCAGATCACCTTCGGCTCCGCGCTCACAGCGTTGACACGCCGAACCGATGGCGCGTACGACATCACCATGAGTTCCAAGGGCAAGAGCGTCACATCGCGAGCCGACAAGGTGGTGTTGGCCCTGCCGTTCGCTGTGTTGCGCACGCTTGACATCTCCAAGGCCGGCTTCTCGCCGGTCAAGCTGCGCGCAATCCGAGAGCTGGGTATGGGGACCAACTCGAAACTGAACGTGCAGTTCACCGACCGGGTCTGGCGAGACTTGGGCGTCAACGGTGACACCTATGCAGATACGGGCTACCAGGCGACGTGGGAGGTCAGTCGAGCCCAGCCAGGTACGGCCGGAATTCTCGTCGACTACACCGGCGGCGCGATCGGAGCGACGTTCGGAACCGGCACGCCGACGTCGCGCGCGCAACAGTTCACATCACAGATCGAACCGCTGTTGCCCGGCATTTCGTCTCGGTTCAACGGACGGGCGACCATCGACTTTTGGACGGCGAACCCATTCACCAACGGGTCCTACTCGTATTGGAAGGTGGGCCAGTACACGGGATTCGCGGGCGCCGAGCGAGAGCGCAGCGGCAACTGCCTCTTCGCTGGTGAACACACCTCCGTCGACTTCCAGGGATATCTCAATGGGGCCGTCGAAACCGGCTACCGGGCCGCTGGAGAAATCCTCGCCGACTTCAAATAGCACCGAGCGAGCCTCGTCGAAGGCATGCACCCTTGCTCGCTGACCGGCTTCGACCTGTGGCCGTGTTTTGTGGCCGAGTAGGGTCGAAGCGCATCACTCGGGAGGTAGCACGTCGATGGCTATGAGCGACACCTACATCGACCGTTCCGAGGCCTATCTCGCAGGTGACCGGCGGCGGGCGATCGGTGAAGGTCGCGAGCTCACCGACCGGGTGTGGGGCACTGCCCTGTTCGCCGACGTCTCCGGCTTCACGCCGCTGACAGAGGCCCTGGCCAACGAGTTGGGTCCACAACGGGGCGCTGAGGAGCTGACCGCGCATCTGAACCGGGTTTTCCACGCGGTCATCGACGACGTGGATCGCTTTGGCGGCGAAGTGATCTACTTCGGAGGCGATGCCATCACGTGCTGGCTCGACGGCGACGATGGCAGGCGCGGCGCGGCCTGTGGCTTGGCGATCCAACGAACGATACGACGGGCGTCATGCGGCCCAACTCTCCTGGGTACATCTACAACCTGCAGGTCCCGAGCACCGCTGTCGTGGGTGCGCTGTTCACCATCCGGGTCCGACCTGTCTCATCGACCGCCGATCTCCGGGTCGTGTTGAAGATCCAGAAATAGCAGCCGACGTCGCGTCAGCGACGACCTCGGATGATTGACGGAATTTTGTCGTCGCCGACAAGGTTCCTGAAGGCCTTGACGCTGTAACCGGTCAGCGTCGAGTCCAAACGGGCGCGGACGGTCGCCGAACGATCGAGACCGAACAGCGGACCCATTTCACCGACGTATTCGCCAGGCTGGATGATGCTGAGCCGCACCTCACCCTCGGGCGATTCGCGCAACACCTCCAGTTCACCGGTGTCCACCACATAGATCAGATCGCTTTGATCACCCTGTTCGAACAGGTTCTTCCCGGCATCGAGATGGATGGTGCGGGAGTTCTCCACGTCGGGCATAAAGTTCGGGCGCATCTCGATGATCTGATCCGCAAGCGCGAGCAGTCGTTCGTCGTGAGTGGCAACGACGACAACGCGACCGCCGTCGGTGAGGCCACGGATGAGCCGAAGAATCCCCTCGACCTGGATGTAGTCCAAGTGCGCCGTGGGCTCATCTGCCAGCAGCAGCGAAGGATCGAGGGCCAGCGCGCGAGCGATCGCGACACGTTGCTGCTGCCCCCCACTGAGGCCGTTGGGGCGATGGGTCAGGCGATCTCCCAACCCGACGCTCTCGAGCAAGGCCACCGCCTTGTCACGCGCCTCGCGTCGGCCGACGCCAGCCGAGCGCATCGGCACCGAGACGTTCTCGACAGCGCTCAGACTGGGAACCAGGTTGAAGGCTTGAAACACGACACCGACCCCGCGTTGTCGGTACGAGGTGAGCGCCTTACCGGTGAGTGCGGTGACCTCGGTGCCGCCATACGAGATCTTGCCGGCGGTCGGTTTCAAGATGCCGCCCAGGCACGACAACAACGTGGTCTTGCCACAACCGGAAGGACCGAGGAGGAGGGCCAACGAGCCCGCATGCACGTTGCAACTGAAATCGTCGAGCGGCCGAACCGTGTAGTCACCTTTCGTGAACTCGACCGTCAGATTTTCGATGACGAGCCCGGCCGCCGCTCCTGTCATCTCATCCCCCGAACGCGGTAGCCGGGTCAATACGTGCCGTGCGTCGAAGCGCAATCGAGCAGGCGAGGAGGCCGACAACGACGGTGACCACGGGCAACAACAGATAGCCACTCGCCGGAATCTCGACGTTGAGTGGGAACAGCGGTGCCAGAACCGTGGCGAGTATTGCAGCCAAAACTGCTGCGGCCAACGACAGCATCACGGCCTGTACGGCAAGACCGACTCCGATCGCCGCTGTCGATGTACCTGTTGCCTTGAAGACCGCGAAGTCACGACTGCGTTCGAGCGCCTGAAGGTACAGCACGGATCCGACGACGATCGCCGCGACCAGCCACAAAAGCAGACGTACGAAGCTGATCGACGATCGAGCGGCCTTCAACGGCCGCAACACGTCGTCTTTGACATCCTGGTTCGACATCACCTTCAACTCAGCAGGTACGAACGTGGGGATCTTTGCAAACAACATCGCTGTGGCAAGCGGCTGGCCCGCCACGGCCATGGTTTGGACGTCCACCAGCGGGATGTACACCAGCGGGATGCCGGCAAACAGACTCTGCCCAGAAATCGTCCCGACGATCCCGAAGTGTTGACCACCGAAGGAGATCGTGTCGCCGATCGAAGCACCGGGAAGGCTGCGATCGACCACGACTTGGCCGGAGCTGGTCAGGTCTTGACCGCGCGACGCGTGCGGAGAGCCGAGAGCACCCGGCTCCACTCCCATCACGATGATGTCGCGAACCGTCGGCCCGTCCTGAATCGTCTCGCGGAGCACCATGACCGACGATCCGCCGATGTTTGCTGCCTCGGCGGTCGGAATCGGGCTGAAGGAGTTGAACGGCCCGGAGGCATCCGACGCAACCGCCCACCGCTCGGCGCCGATGGAGGCAAGCGTCCGATCGACTTCGGTCGAGAACGACGTCGACAGACCGGTCATGATCAGACCCATCGCGAACACCAGGGCGACGCCGACCATCGCGATGACGAATCGTTTCCAACGCCATTGGAGGTCGCGCAGGGCAGCTCTCAGCATGATCGTTTGCGGTGGCTCGGGTCAACAACGATGCGTGACTGTAGCCGTACGACGCCTCTCGCTTCGTGTTGTGTTTCAGCAATTGTCACAGCGCTGTTGTGATCATCTTCCCTCGGCGGGTCATCGGCCACGGCCAACCGCGAGCCAATATCAACCGGTGCGGCGAATGCGCCGCAGAACAGAGCGGACTCTGTGTTTGACGCTGGCTGCAGTCGACATCTCGGTCGGGGATATTTCCGCAGCCGCAACCGCGACGTGAGGGGCGGGTAACGGGCCGCGCTTGCGTAGCACCACAACGAACTCGATCTGCTGGCGGACCGCAGCCTCGATCTCGAATGCGTCGTCGAATCGCTGGCGGGCAGCGAGAACCAGCTGAAGGAACTCCCCCTGAGTCCACACATGCATGTGGATCGAGTGCCCGGCACGTTCGAGCTCGCGAGCTCGAGCGATCGTCTCCTGCGCCGTTTCGTTCTCCTTGAACTCGACAAACCGAGCCCAGTCGTCGAAGTGCGCGCTCCGCGATGCCTCCGGGCCCTGCTCGTAGTCAACGATCATGTGCTCGAGAGGTGTCACGTCGCGCGAATAGTCGAACGTGTAGCGCTTGTCGGGAACTGCGTAGAACAAGATCCCACCGGGCCGAAGTTTGCCGAGATGATTCTCGATCGTGCCGATGGGATTCTCGCAGTGCTCGAGAAAGTGGTTGGCAACGATGAAATCCTGCGACGCCGGTTCGATCGTGGAGAGCAACTCGCCATCGTCGAGAACGTCGGCCTCAACCAAGTTCCACTCAGCCAACTCCGGATACTCGCGGCGCAGGTCGGCAACCTTCAAACGGTCGACGTACAACACCGTGACAGCTGGCGACATCGGCAACGGTTGGTGCAGTGGACCAATCTCCAGACCGTTGCCAAACAAATAGCGCTCAGCCAGTTCTCGGCGAGCGTCGAGATACACAGGCGGCGCCTCGGCCGGTCCCTCCACCATCGGCTCCGTCGCGTTGCGGAGCTCGCTCATAGTTGGAGACTACCGGCCGGGCGCCTGAGGGTCAGCTCTTGTTGACCTTGTCGCGGGCCCGATCGACGAAGCCCTCGGCCTTGTTCTTCGTATCTTCGATGACGTCCTTCGCCTTGCCAGCGGTCTCGTCGACCTTACCTTGCTTCTTGAGGTCCTTGTTGCCAGTGAGATCGCCGACCGCCTGCTTGATCCGGCCTTTCGCTTGATCGAGATCGTTGTCCATGGTCATCTACTTTCTGCTCGGTCTTCCGGTCGTCGTTGCAAAGATCGACGGCCGGCGGGGACCCCCGGATTACCCGGCAGGGGCCGCGACCAAACGTGTCGACGATGCTCCCGCCACCGGAAATGCCCGTTTGCCATGTCACCCGGATGGGTACTCCGACTGCATGTTGCTCGCATCCGGTATCTTCATCAGCGGTGGCCTGATCGGCCTCGTCCTCCTCATCGTCATCATCGTGCTGATACTGCGATAACAACATCGCCTGGCCTGAATCAGGTTTCACGTGTTGAGATCGGGGTGATCTCCGACCACAATGACGCCGATGCCGAGTCGTCGCCGTCCCAAGGCCCCGCCACCACGCCCGCTCACCGATGCCGAGCGGTTTGCCGAAAGCCTTCGTGACTCAGAAGCCGCCGACCGCAAAGCAACGCAGGATGCGATTGATCGCAAGGCAGAAACCGAACGACTGAAGGTCGCAGCGGCCGAACAAGCTGCGCGCTTACAACGAGCTCGAGGTGCCCATCAACGCGCCGTCGAGCTCGTCAAGGAAGCAACCCGAACCGGCAAGGGAGCCGCCGCAGCCGACGTCGCTTGGCGCGAAGCAAAGGCCGAGCTTCTCGAGCTCGAGACCGGCAAGCGCCCGGCGTGGGCCGCTCGATCTGCGGAGTCCACCACACCCGCGGCAACTGAAGCGAGCGGTGACGCGCCTGGCGACGAGGTCGATGTCGAAACGGTCGAGGGGCCTTGATCGCTGGAGCCAGGCGGTCATTTCAAGATGTTTACGGCACGGGCCACGACCAGCACGACCGTTCCGAGTGACACGATCGACTGCAGCATCATCGCCATCTTCGCCCACCGTGCCAACGGCAGGGTGTCCGTGGGGCTGAACGCAGCAGCGTTGGTGAACGACAGGTAGAGATAGTCGAAGAACAGTGGCTGCCAGTCCGTTGGCGACAGCTCCGGCGAAGTCATCTGGGGAAACAGGAAGTCGGGAAACGTCTTCATTGCCTGGGCGCGGGCTGCTGGGCCACCACGATCGAGATCCCAGTACCACATGCCGAACACGATCACGTTGGTCAGCCAGATTGCACCGCCGGTCAACAACAACGTAGTGGCGCTCTCGTGGGCACGGCCTTGGAGCAGCGCTGTTATCAACCGCGCCGCGGATCCGGCATTGGCCAGCGTGATCACCGCAATCAACAAGATGCTCACAAGTCGAAGCTGCGGGGTGTGGCGCGTGATGCGACGAGGTTGCGCTACCGATAAACCAATTCCAAGGAGGATCCCAAATGTCGGCAACAGCCACGTCGGTGGGATCTCGTATCGGTTAGGGAGCGCCACTTGGAGGATCGTCGCAGCGACGACTGCCCCACGCGCCGGCCAGATCGATTCGCCGTCTGTCAACCGTCGCCAGGCGGGAACGATGACCGATGCGGGAATCAGTTTGCCGGGGAACGCCATCATGCGTTCGAGGTCATCGCGCAAACTGCTGCGCTCGTCATCGTGATCGTCGGGATCAGTCACCCGCGAATTCTCGCATCATCACCCAGCAAGCGGGCTGTATGCCTCGACTTCGATCTCGACGAGATGATCAGGGTCGATCAAGCCCGATACCTCCACCATCGTCGACACCGGTCGTATGTCGGCGAACACCTCACCGTGCGCCGTGCCGACCGCTTGCCAGTTGGCGATGTCGCGCACGAAGATCCTCGTCCGAACGACCTGATCGAAGGTCGCGCCGGCTTTGGCGAGCGATTCCCCGACGATCCGCAGAGCTACGCGGGTCTGTTCACCGGCGTCGCCCTTGCCCACCACCTGACCGTCGACAGTCGCCGTCGTGCCGGCCACATGCACGTAGTCGCCGCTGCGCGCCACCCGGCTGTAGCCGACGACACCTTCCCACGGCCCACCAGAACCCCATCGCTCGATACCTGCGACCATGTCTCGAGCATTGCATATGGGTCGAATGGATCACTGATCAGCGTTCAACTTCGGGCACCATCGAGCCGATACAACGTTGATGAAGTTTGGCACCAGCATCCTGGCGAGCGCTGCGGCGTCGACCGGCACGAATCGAACGACCCTGATTGCGCTCGTTGCCATCGGCATCCTTGCCGCAACCGGAGCGGGCCTTGGGATCTTTGCGGCGATCCGTAGTCACCGCAACCGCCACTTTGCCCAGTTGGCAATGTGCGATGGCCTGACCGGCGTCGGCAACCGCCGTCGGCTCGATCGCGACCTCGCCACCAAGGCGGGCAACGGCGACACGCCGGTCGCCGTGATCATGGTCGACGTCGATCACTTCAAGCGCATCAACGACGAACACGGCCACGATGCGGGCGACACGGCGCTGCGCGACGTCGCGAACGTGATGCGCCGCGAGGTGCGCGCCGGCGATGTCGTCTACCGCTACGGCGGTGAGGAGTTCTGCGTACTACTGGCCGATACCAACACGACCGAAGCCGGACAGGTCGCTGAACGGATCCGCTTCGCCGTCTCGGAGATTCCATCACCGGTCGACCAACCGATGACGGTTTCGATAGGCGTTGCCCTCGGCAAAGGCGGGCACGTCGCCCAGACGATGGTGCGAGCCGATGAAGCACTGTTCAAGTCGAAGGACGGCGGACGCAACCGAGTGACGCTCGCCGCTCAACCGTTGCTCGGGCCGATGGCAGTTTCGCTCCAACCGGAACGGGTGCCCGGCGCTACGTTGATGTAACCACTCGCCCACCGGAGCATCAATGACTGCACTGCATAACGCCGGCAGGCCGCGTCCTGCGGTCGAAACCATGCCCGCCTACCGTCCCGGCAAGGCAGCAGCCCAAGCCGAGGCGGAACACGGCATCACCAACGCCATCAAGTTGGCGTCGAACGAGAACCCACTGCCGCCGATCCAAGCGATCGTCGATGCGGTCACGGCCGCCGCCAGAGGCGCAAATCGCTATGCCGACCATCGCGCTACCGCGGTTCGCGAGCGGCTGTCGACGTGGCTCGATGTCGGTGTCGAGCACATCACTGTTGGTGCTGGTTCTGTCGGGTTGCTGCAGCAACTGTTCCTGACATACGTCGATCCGGGTGACGAGGTCGTGTATCCATGGCGCTCGTTCGAGGTCTACCCCGTCTATACGCAACTCATGGCCGGCGTCGCTGTGACGACTGAGTTGAACGGAGATCACGCCTTCGACCTTGCGGCAGTCGCTGCCGCCGTGACCGATCGGACCAAGTTGGTGCTGTTGGCAACGCCGAACAACCCAACCGGCACTGCTGTATCGACCGCGGATCTGGCCACCCTGCTCGAGGGCATCCCACCGGAGACGATCGTGGTCGTCGATGAGGCTTACCGCGAGTTCCTCGATCCATCGCTGGGCGATCCTGTGCGCGACCTCGTCCCCCGCTTTGCCAATGTGGTTGTCACGCGCACGTTCTCCAAGGCACACGGGATGGCCGGAATTCGCGCCGGGTACGCGATCGCCGATCCCGACGTCGTCGCCTCGATCGACAAGACGCTGTTCCCCTTCGCGGTCAGTGCGCTCGCTCAGGCGGCTGCCATCGCCGCAATCGACGCCGCGGACGAGATCGGTGAGCGGGTTGCCAACATACTCAGCGAGCGAACCCGGGTGGTCGCTGAGCTCAGTGCGAAGGGGTGGAACCTGCCCGACGCCCAAGCCAACTTCGTGTACCTCCCCACCGGCGAACAAACCGACGCGATCTACCTCGGGATGGAGCAGCGCGGTGTCGTCACCAGACCCTTCCCGAACGAAGGGATACGGGTCACGATCTCGACGCCGGAAGAGAACGACCGCTTCCTAGCCACTCTTGCCGAGGTGACGGGCGACCGCGTGGTTTGCTAACTCAGCAGTGAGGCCAGCGACCACACGGCAGCGACGAACCCGATCAGCCCCATCAGGACACTTCTGCCGATCGGTGCCTTCGCGAGATCGCCTTCCTTCTGCGGCGGCGGCTTCACCAGCGCCATCAGGTTGCCGGCGAACAGCGCACCTCCCAATGCCAGGACCAGATAGGCCAGAAGGTTGTCGCCGAGGAACACACCGCAAGTCTGGCGGCCTGGTGGTGACACTCCTACTCGTTGGCGCGACAATTCCTCGATGGCGTTTCACCACGTGGCCCTGGCCACCCGCGACACCGCTGCCACCCACCGCTTCTACACCGAGGTGATGGGTTTCGAACTCGTCAAGGTGGTCGCCGCGCCGAACCCAGGAGAGCACGGCGGCTAGAGCAAGCACTTCTTCTACGCCACGAATCTGGCCGTCAGTCGCGACGAGGGCCTGCCACACCACCCGCCCGTTCACCGATGTCGAACGAGACCGTGCCATGCAGGCGCTGCTCGATCCCGCGCCCGCCCACGACGGACACGGCCCGAAGCTGACGATGTGGAAGCCACTGGTGCCGGTGGCCTGAACGGGTCGTCACACTCCGCGAGCAGCGTTGCCGAACTTGGTGAACTGACCCCTGAACACCAATCTCACGGTGCCGGTCGGGCCGGAACGGTGCTTGGCAATGATCACCTCAGCCATCGCCTTGTCTGCCGACTCCTTGTTGTAGACCTCGTCGCGATAGAGGAACATCACGACGTCGGCGTCCTGTTCGAGCGAGCCCGATTCGCGTAGGTCGGACAGCATCGGGCGCTTGTCGCCGCGGGTCTCGAGGTTACGGCTGAGCTGGCTGAGGGCGATGATCGGCACCTCGAGCTCGCGGGCCAAGATCTTCAGACCACGGCTGATCTCACTGACTTCGAGTTGACGGTTCTCGGCGGAACTACCGCCGCTCATCAGCTGTAAGTAGTCGATCACGATCAAGGCCAGCCCGCCCTGGCGGGCCTTCATGCGGCGGGCCTTCGCCCGGATCTCCATCACGGTCACCCGCGGGTTGTCGTCGAGGTACAGCGGTACGTCGAGGCGATTGATCGCCTTGCCGATCTTGGTCCAGTCGGCTTCGACCAATCGACCGGTACGTAGCTTCTGCGAGTCGACCTCGGCCTCGCTCGACAGGATGCGTTGCGTCAGTTCGGTGTGCCCCATCTCGAGCGAGAAGATCAGCACCGGCCAACGCGCAGTCTGGGCCACGTAGGCAGCAATACCCAAACCGAGACTCGTCTTGCCCATTGCCGGACGGGCACCAATGATGTTGAGCGTCGATGGCTGTAACCCCGACAGGATCTCGTCGAGATCGTGGAACCCGGTCGCGGTACCGGTGATGATGTCACCGCGCTCGAACGTCTCTTGCAGCTTGTCCATCGCCAACGGCAGGAGATCGCTGAGCGATCGCGTGGTGTCGGTGATACGATCTTCGGCGATCTCGAAGACCTTGGTCTCGGCTTCGTCGAGTGCCTTGGTGACGTCGTCGGGTTCGAGATAAGCGATCTCGGCGATGTCGCTTGCAACCCCGATCAGCTTGCGCAACAACGCTGTGTCTTGGACGATCTTGGCGTAGCGCGAGGCGTTGGAAATGGCCGGCGTGGCATTCTGCAACTCGAGCAGGGTCTGTGGTCCGCCGATCTCGTCGAGCAAACCGTTGCGACGCAACTCGTCGGCAACCGTCACTGCGTCGACTGGTTGACCGCCGAACACCAAACCGCGAATTGCGGCATAGATGTGCTGATGACTCGGCTTGTAGAAGTGCTCGACGAGCACATGGAGTTCGCTGATCTGGTCGACGACCTCGCGCGACAGCAGCAATGCGCCCAGCAAACTTTCTTCGGCGTTGAGGTTGTGGGGAGGGACGCGATTATCGGACCGGCGCGAGTTACGTTCGCGGCCCGAATCGCGATTGAAGTCAGTCATGAGTCACCTACCTTGCACGATCAGGCCTGTGGGGCGTAAGGGCAACAACTTGTGAGTTGGCACGGCAACAACCTGTGAGGTTGCTGTGCGCGGATGTGGACAACCACGCCGAACGCGTCACAGCACAGCCCCGGAGACGACCGGTGCGAAGCCACTGGCCGTTGTGGACAACCCTGTGGAGAGAATTTGGCGGTTCGCGATGGAACCGAGGTCTTACTTGCTGACGACTTCGACCGTGATCGGGAACTCGACGTCGTTGTGCAGCTTGGCAGTCACCGTATGAGTACCGAGTGACTTGATTGGTTCCATGTGCAGGTTCTTGCGGTCGATGACGACCTTGGTCTGCTCTTCCACGGCCTGGGCGACATCGGCCACGGTGACGGAGCCGAAGAGCTTGCCTTCGGGGCCTGCCTTGGCAGGGATGGTGATGATCTTCGGCACCAGTGCCGAGGCGATCGTCTGAGCGCCTTCACGATCATGGGCGTCGCGCAGGTCGCGCGAGCGACGCATCGAGGCTGCCTGGGCGACTGCACCGTCGGATGCCTTCAGGGCGTGACCCTTTGGCAGCAAGAAGTTGCGAGCGTGACCATCCGACACCTCGACGATGTCGCCACGTTTGCCGAGACCTTTGCGGTCGGAACGGAGAATGATCCTCATGACGCTCACGCCTCTGCTGTCTCGTCGGCGGTGTCGACGTCCGCGTCGGCAGCGTCGACCTGGGGAGCCAACGCAGGTACAGCGGTGTCGGTCTTGAACGAGTCACGACCACCACGACCGCCTCCGTCTTCGCGACCTTCGCGACCTTCGCGACCACCACGACCGCCTCCGTCTTCGTCGCGATCGCGCGGCGGACGACCAGCGCGCGTCTGAGAAACGCGCTTGGTGTATGGCAGCAGAGCCATCTCACGCGCGTTCTTCACGGCGTTGGCGATGTCGCGTTGTTGCTGGACCGTGTTGCCGGTGACCCGACGGTTGCGGATCTTGGAACGATCGCTGACGAAACGGTTCAACAAGTTGACGTCTTTGTAGTCGACGAAGTCGACCTTGTCGGTGACGAGCACACTCGTCTTCTTCTTGAACTTCTTGTTGACTTCTTTTGGCGCTCTGGCGCGATTCTTCTTACTGGTCATTTCTGGTGCTTTCTCGGATCAATCGTCACGGGGTCAGAACGGCTCTTCGTCGCCGTACACAGGATCAGTGGGGCGGCCACCAGCCGAGGCACCTGCGGTCGGTCGGTTGCTAGCAGCGGGAGTGCCATCGGGACCGGTGCGCTGCGTGCGCTCGACCTCGGCTCGGGCCCAGCGAAGCGATGGCCCGAGCTCGTCGGCGATGATCTCGACGACGTTGCGCTTCTCGCCTTCCTTGGTTTCATATTCACGCTGCTCGAGGCGACCGGTCACGATGATGCGAGCACCCTTGGTCAGCGACGCTGCCGCGTTCTCACCGAGTTGGTCCCACGCGGTGACGTTGAAGAACGACGTCTTCTCCTGCCACTCGCCGTTGACCTGGTATCGGCGGCCGACGGCGACGCCGAAGCTGGCGACGCCCTTGCCGCCGGCGGTGAATCGCAGCTCGGGATCGCGGGTGAGGTTTCCTACGATGGTGACAGTGCTATCGGCCATGACGGCCTCCTTGACTTGACGAGCGGCGACTCAGGCCGCTGGCTCCGACAGACCGCGGCGAGCTGCCTCGGTATCCGGAAGACGGATGAGCTTGTGGCGGACGATGTCGTCAGCGATGCGGAACGAGCGCTCAAGCTCGTCGAGGGCGCCACCGGGCGCAACCAGTTGGTACACGACGTAGTAGCCGTATTCCTTCTTGTTGATCGGGTAGGCGTACTGCCGGCGACCCCACCAGTCGGGCTTGCCATGAATCGTGCCGCCAGCTTTGGTGATGGAGTCGGTGATCGACTTCACCCGCTCCTGGGCGGCGGTGTCTTCTACGTCACCATCGATGATGACCATGAGTTCGTAAGCACGCGTCATGCGTGTGCAACCTCCCTTCGGACCCGGGGAACACCCGGGGCCCCGGAATGGGGCAGGGCCAATATGACTTGGCGAGTGTAGCGGTGAAAGCCGATGTCCACGCTCGCCAGCATGACAGAGGGGTGTTACACGGGGCGGGCGACCTACAGAACCGCTGTTGGCGACCTCGCCCACCAGCTCGGGACGGGTGAACTGGTGGGCGTGGCGCCACACTCGCCGACACCGGGAGGGCCAGCTGGTGGTTTTGTACACGTCGGCTCGTCCACGGATGGGCCGCCGTGAGTTGTTTCTCCACCGGACGGTTTGCGTCCGGTATGTGACACTTTAGGACTACGTTCACCCCGTGAACGTGCATACCTGGATTGTCAACGACCTCGACAGCCTACGCGGCAAGCTCGGCGACGCCGTACTGAGCGTGGTTCCCAAGCAACGCTGGGTCGAACACGCCGACAGCGGAGGGTCGTCGATCGCCCACCTGTTGCTACATGTCGCTCGTCATCAGGACCTCGCCGTGACGACCGCCATCCGCAATCACCCGCCATTGTTCGGCGCCCACTGCGTCGCCCTCGGTCTCGACGACGCCCGCCCATCGGCCGGTCTCGCCGAGCGCGAGGATCCTTCGGTCAGCGGCTCATTGCCGCTCGACTCGCTGCTCGCGTATGTCGACGCAGTCTTCACAGCGACGCGCACCTGGCTCGACGACGTCGACATGTTAGCGCTCGACACCGTCCCCGACACCAGTCGCCGGCTGGTCGACAAGGCAGACCTCGCCGTCGACGAGGTCGATTGGTTGCATCGCATGTGGACCGACAAGCCGGTGTCGTGGCTCGTTCAATGGCCGGTCATCGGCCACGGGCATGCCCATGTCGGCGAGGCGATCTCGATTCGCAACCGAATGGGACTCAGCCCGTTCTAGCGACACCGCCGCCGATCGGCAGCACGCGCAGCAGGTGGTGCCAACGGCACCCGGTGCATGCTTCGACGACGTACGCGGTCAAGGCATCGGTGCGAGAGTTGAGCTTTGCCAACTCTGCCGCAGTCGACACGCATCGCCCATGAGAAGGCAGTCGCGACCCGAACACGTAAGTGACGAGGAAGAGCTTTTCTTCGCGGCAGATCGGGCAGGGCATCGATGCAGGGGTGCCCACATTGCCCGCCGCGCGCAGCAGTTCGGGATGGGCATCGCACACTTGGTCCTGACGGAGCCGGCCCCGATGGAACTCATTGATCAGGTGCCGGCGCGCCAAACGGTGGTCAACGACTGCGCGTGACCCGCGCAACGCGTCGATCCCAAAAGCCATTCCCGCAAGGCTAGCGAGTTGCGCATCCGCCAACGCCGCAACGTCACCGGGCACACTGTTGGTTATGAGCATCTGGTACGGCGACAACGTCGCCGACGACAGCGAGCTCCGGCTGTGCGGTGACATCCTCGGCAAGCGGGTTCTCGAATTGGGCATCGCCTCGACCTCGAACGCCATCACGATGGCCGCTGCCGGGGCCAAGGCCATAGCAATCGACCCATCCGCCGACAAGATCGCCCGGGTGCGTGCCGCAGCCGAAGCCGCCGAGGTGAAGGTCGAATGCCACCGCGGCGAGCTGGCCGATCTCGGCTTGGCCATCAGCGGCTCGATTGACCTCGTCATCGCCTCGCATTCCCTTGCCAGCATCGACGATCTGCCGCGTCTACTGCGCCAGGTGCATCGGGTCCTCAAGTCCGGCGGCCCGTTCGTCGCGGCCATGCACCACCCGGTCGCGGCGATGTTCGACGGTGGCGACCCAACGGCACGCCGACCATACGGTTCCGACGGCGTCACGTTCGGCGAGTTGTACATGGCCTTCGAGCGCACCAACTTCCACTTCGACGCCGTCTACGAGTTGAACACCCGCCACGTGCGCGACGCGATCGCCCCGTCGGTGCTCGTACTACGGGCCCGTAAGCAGGGCAACTAGCCGAGCACGTCAGGCGAGCGCGTATTCCGACTCCACCAGCTCGGCGGGTCGAGGCCGCCCAAAGACGTATCCCTGACCGTGGTCGCAACAGATCTCGCGCAGCCGCGCCAGCTGCAATGGCGTCTCCACCCCTTCGGCAACGACAAGCAAACCGAGCGAATGGCCGAGCTTGACGACTGCCTCGACGATCGTTGTGTCTTCGGGATCTATACCAAGGCCGCTGACGAATGACCGGTCGACCTTGATGGCCTCGACAGGGAACCGCTTCAGGTAGGTCAGCGACGAGTAGCCCGTGCCGAAATCGTCGACAGCGAGGTGCAGGCCGAGGTTGCGCAACTCGCGTAGCGCCACCGTGGCAGCTTTGACGTCGCTCATCAATGCCGATTCGGTGATCTCCAGCCACAGCGCGTCAGCGGTGAGGCCGCTCTCGGCCAGCGCCTCGGCAACCATGCCATGGAAGACCGAACTCATCAGCTGACGTCCGCTGACATTGACCGAGACGGTGAGATCGGCAAAGCGAGGCAGGCGGATTCGCCATTGACCGAGTTGCGACAGCGACGAGCGAAGCACAGCCGCGCCGACCTCGCCGATCAACCCGGTCTCTTCGGCCATCGGCAGGAACTGATCAGGCCCCAGCAGGCCGCGATCAGGGTGTCGCCAACGGGCCAGGACCTCGAAGCCGACGAGGTGGCCGGAATCGAGCTGCACGATGGGCTGGTAGTACGGCACGATCTCGCCGCGTTCCAAACCTCTGCGCAATTCGTTGGTGGTGCGCAGCGTCAGCACGGTGGCGTCGTGTGTGCCCGGTGAGA
The DNA here is from genome assembly GCA_031370745.1 of Ilumatobacteraceae bacterium. Classification (GTDB taxonomy): domain Bacteria; phylum Actinomycetota; class Acidimicrobiia; order Acidimicrobiales; family Ilumatobacteraceae; genus JAENVT01. The sequence continues at coordinate 24,990 of JANMQX010000093.1, read as the reverse complement.
ACACCTCGACACAGTCGCGGCCGCGAGCCTTGGCGCGATACATCGCGGCATCTGCGTCGCGCAGCAGCTCTGTTGTCGAGACCCCAGGGCGGTCCGCCACGGCGATGCCGATGCTGGCTGTCACGTACAGTTCTGCACCGTCGACGACCAGCGGCAGGGCGATTTCCGCGCGCAGACGCTCGGCGATCTCGACGGGCGACACGGTGGCGCCGATGTCGCACAGCATGACGATGAACTCGTCGCCACCGAACCGGCTCAGCATGTCGCGGTCGCGCACGACCGCGCGCAGGCGTTCGCTCATGCCGCGCAGCAGTTCGTCACCGACGCCATGTCCGAGACTGTCGTTGATGACCTTGAAGTTGTCGAGATCGATGAACATCACCGCGACGGCGCCCGGTTCGCTGGTTTCCAGGAACCGAGCGAGCTGGTCGAGGAAGCGGAACCTGTTGGGCAGACGTGTCAACTCATCGTGTGTGGCTGCCCACTCGAGCCGCTCGGCGCTGTGGCGTTGCTCGGTGATGTCTTCGATGTGAGTGATGGCCAAGCTGTGCCCGTCGCCGTCGTCCATCACCGACACCCAGGCGCGGGCCCACATCACGCTCTGGTCGTTGCGGATGTATCTCTGTTCCATGTGGTACGAGTCGGCCGCGATGCCGGCGATGTGAGTCGGACCACGCTGCCAATCGTCGGGGTGGGTGATCGACTGCATGCCCCGACCGACGAGATCGGTACGGGTATAGCCGAGCATCGTTGCCAGTGATTCGTTGACATCGATCAGCGTCCCGTTGATGGCGCTCGACAACGCCATCCCGGTGGGGGCGCCGTGGAAGGCCGCACGGAATCGCGCTTGCGCCAGGTCGAGGTCGTGCGCCTCGCGCAGGCGGCTGGTGATGTCGCGCAGCGTCACGACGACGCGTTCTGGATCACGCATCGGCACATGGACATCGGCTTCGAGCAGGATCTCGCGACCGTCGGGGTGATCGAACGGGAACACAGGGCTGTTGACCGGCAATCCGGACCGCAGCCTCTCCCACACCTCGAGCAACAGGGCTCGATCTGCGGGCTTGACCAACGAGGCGAATGACTTGTTCAACACCTCGGAATGCGAGCGGCCTGTGATCTCGAGTACCAGCTTGTTGGCCTCGACAATGCGTCCTTGCCCATCGAGCTCGATCACCGAATCAGGAAGGTCGTCGAGCAGTGCTCGGAGTTCGGCCTCGGTGTGCCGAAGATTCGTGATGTTGTCGCTGAGCCGATCCGACAAGGCGGTCGAGTGGTTCCACGTAGCCAACTGCTCGATGATGATCAGCAGCCCGGCGAGCGCACCAATCACGATCGTGACCGTGGTCGCCGCGCTTTCGTGCAACATGTACCGCCACGCCGCCAGCCACACGCCTGCCATCACTGGCACGTGAACGACGAGGAGGCGGGACAGCGTCGGGCGGCTGTAGCGCACGACTCCCCCACTCGGCAGCCCGGCGGTCACTGCGATCACGGCGAACGCGAGCACCCAACACGGCCATGAAATGGCGAACGACGACGTGTTGGTCGTCGTTCCGACTGATGCCGAATATGCGATATCGGCGACGGTCAACAACACCGCGCCAGCAAACAGACCCACGCGCGCCGGCGAGCGGCCGATCAGCAGCAACAGGCCGAGCATCGAGGCGAGTGCGATGTCGGTGAGCGGGTAGATCAGCATCGCCAGCTGAGCCGGCAAGGAGAATCGCGCCGGATCTCCCACCCCTGTACGAATGATCAGTTCCCACGCGACGAAGCTGAGGGCAACGGCCAGCACCATCGCATCGACCATGAACACGACGCGCGTCGAGCGCTCGAACGGCCGGGTGTGGATCACCACCGCACCGATCGCCGCGATCGGCCACGCGATGTAGCCGACGTCGGAGAACGACGGCCATGTCGTCGAGCCGTTCAACGTGATCTGGGCGAGCCACAGCAATTGTCCGAAGGCCCAACCGAATGAACCGACCGCGAGGTACAGCCACTCCCGTCTGCCATCCGATCGATATCTGGCCAGGTTCGTCATGCCTGCCCACGCAGGCACCAGTAGCAATGCGCTGCCCGAAATCGATCCCCAGGATTCGACATCCAAACCGTGGACGGCGATCTCCACGAACGTCGTCGTGAGGATCAGCGCGAGGCCGACGAGACCGTACCGAACCGCCGTAGCGCGCGACGGCACAACCCATCTGTCAAGTCGTCGACTCGGTTCGTCCCTGTTGTCCATGGCTGTCGTCACTACGTGCTGATCGCTTCCGTGGCCCGATAGTATCAGCACCCTTCGTAGTGAAGCCGCCACTGATCGAGCCTGCGACGAATCTCGTCGTCACCGAGCATGCCCTCGTCGAGGCGAATCTCCAAAAGGAATGCCAACGCTGTGCCGACCAGAGGACCTGGGCCGATTCTGAGGTGCTCCATGACCTGGCGTCCATCCAGCTCTGGCCGGATGGAGGCCAGCTCCTCGCGCTCCGCGAGCTCACTGATGCGTGCTTCCAGTTCGTCCATTCGTTTCGCCAGCACGGCCGCCTTGCGCTCGTTGCGCGTGGTGCAGTCGCATCGTGTCAGCACGTTGAGCTCGGCGAGCAACCCATCGGCGTCGCGCACGTAGCGCCGCACAGCGCTGTCGGTCCATCCCATCTGGTAGGTGTGGAACCGGAGGTGCAGCGCGACCAGTTCGGTGATCGACTCGACATCATCGTGCGAGTAGCGCAGCGCGGTGAGGCGCTTGCGTGTCATGCGCGCCCCGACAGCGTCGTGATGATGGAAGGTGACGCCCTTGCCCTGTTGGTACCCGCGCGTCTGTGGCTTGCCGACGTCGTGAAACAACGCTGCCAGGCGTGTGCGCCGAAAGTCGAAGTCAGCGTGCATGTCGGGGCGAACGTTTTCGACCACCGCCAACGTGTGCGTCAGCACATCTTTGTGACGATGGATCGGATCCTGCTCGAGCCGCATCGCCGGAAGCTCCGGCAAGAACTCGTCGGCGAGCCCGGTCTCGATCACGAACCACAATCCGGCGCTCGGGTGGGGCACCGTGATCAGCTTGTCGAGCTCGTCACGAATCCGCTCAGCCGAAACGATTTCCAGCCGAGTGTGCATCGCACTCACTGCTGCGGTCAGTTGATCGACCGGTTGCAAGTGGTAGCGGGCGATGAAGCGCGCTGCGCGAAGCATGCGCAACGGATCGTCGCTGAACGACACCTCCGGTGAGAGCGGCGTCTTCAACGTCCGCGTTGCCAGATCTGCGGCGCCGCCGAACGGATCGACGAGAGTCGGCGTCGGCGAGGTCAGCTCGAGTGCCATCGCGTTGATCGTGAAATCACGACGCGACAGGTCGGTCTCGATGTCGTCGGCGAACTGCACATGAGGTTTGCGCGAGTCGTCGTTGTAGGCCTCGGCGCGATGCGTCGTGATCTCGTAGGTGCGGCCGTCCTTCTTGGCGCCGATCGTGCCGAACCTCTCACCCTGGGTCCAGATCGCGTCGGCCCAACCGGCGAGGCACGCCTTGATCTCTGGCGGACGAGCCGGCGTGGTCGCGTCGAAGTCGCGATCGTCGTGATCGTCGGCAATCAGCAGATCGCGGACGGTGCCACCAACCAGGTACAGACGATGACCCGCAGCCGCGAACCGCTCTGTCAGCGGGGAAAGTTCGTCGAGGACCGGCCGAAACCGATCCGGGATCACAACCAGCCCTGCTGCTGCCAATGGCGTGCTACGGCATCGACGGCATTGGAGCCCGGACCGGCCGAGGTCTGACGCTCGACATCTCCGGCTGCCCGCGATGACCCGCCGTTCGACACACCGGCGAGTTGGCGCATCACCTCCGACGAGCAGTTGGTCAAGGCATCGAGGTCGTAGCCTCCTTCGAGCATCACAATCCGACGGCCGGCCGGCACCAGCGAAAGCACGCGGGCGGTCAGCGGGCCATAGTCACCGGCAGTCAAGCCCATGTCGGTCAACGGATCGTCGCGGTGGGCGTCGAACCCTGCAGAGACGACGACCCACGTCGGTGCAAACCGCTGTGCGACCGGGGCCACGATCTCGTCGAATGCACGGAGGTACATGTCGCCTGTGGTACCTGCCGGCAGCGGGATGTTGAGGGTCATGCCCGCGCCTGCACCTGCACCGGTCTCTTCGACGGGCCCGGTACCCGGGTACAGCGGCCACTGGTGACAGCTGACGAACAACACCCGCGGGTCGTCGTAGAACACGGCCTGGGTACCGTTGCCGTGGTGGGCGTCATAGTCGAAGATCATGACTCGCTCGCCTTGATCGGCCAACGACGCGGCCGCGACCGCGACATTCGAGATCATGCAGAACCCCATCGACTCGATGGCGGTGGCATGGTGGCCGGGAGGGCGAACGGCACAGAACGCGGCGTCGCCCTCGCCGGCGCGCAACGCTTCGATTGCAGTCAGGCCGGCTCCCGCGGCCAAGCTCGCTGCCTCGAAACTGGCTGGGCTCGCATATGTGTCGGAATCGAGCCGACCCCCGCCGCGCGCACAGATCGCCTCGATCCGCTCGAGATACCAGGCCGGATGGACTCGTTCCAGGTCGGTTCGCGCAGCGGGCTTCGGTTCGAGCACGGCAATCGCGTCGCCCAGGTCGGCTTGCCGAACGCCTTGGAGTACGGCATCAAGTCGCTCTGGGCGCTCGGGATGGCGAGGCCCGGCAAGATGTTCGAGGTACACCGGATGAGTGGCGAACAGCACGGTCACGCCGTTGGACGCTACCTCCCTGCAGCTACCCCGCAGCATCTGGCTCGGCGCTACCGTTTCACCCGTGAAGCCAGCGATGCAGCCACTGACCAGCGCACCGCAGATCCTTCGCGCCGGCGGTGTCGTCGCTCGTGTTCGACCATGGGCATTCGAACCGAACGTCGCCCATCTCGTGCTGTACAACCAGAGCCGGTTACCCACACCATCCGACATCACCGAGTGGGTCAACGGGCTGCGCGCCGCTGGGTACGACACCGTCCGCACTGGGGCCGTCGGAGCACAGGTCGGCGCGCGATTCGAACGTCTCGGCTTCGAAGCCATCCAGAGCCTCGTGCTGCTCGAGAACAAGAACGTCAGTTCACTGAAGACGACATCACCAAAGAGCTCCGGCGTCACCCGGCTGGCGACCGACGACGATCACGACGCAAGCCGAGTCGACGTGGCTGCGTTCGGCGCGGGGTGGTGCATCGATCGCGTCGGCATCGGTGATGTCCGCTCCGCGACTCCTCGGCATCGTGCGCGGGCGGTTCGCGCGAACGGCGAGCTGATCTCGTACGCCATCTCTGGTCGTGACGGCCGTAACGGATACATCCAACGACTCGCGGTGTCGCCCGCGCACCAACATCAAGGTCACGGCGTGAGCCTGGTCACTGACTCGTTGCGATGGATGGCCCGCTGGCGGGTGCAGCGTGCGTTGGTCAACACCCACATCGGCAACGACGCCGCGCTCTCGCTGTACCACCGTCTCGGCTTCACGGACCTCAGCGATCGCCTGCACGTCTACGAACGGCGGATCGAGTGACTCGATGCCGGGCAATGCTCGCCACATTCGCGCTCATCAGCACATCGTTCGTTGCTTTGCTCCCGGCACCTGTCGACGCTTCGCAAAATGACCTGCAAGTGGTTGCACAGACCTTCAACATCGCCGCCGACGGCTCGCTCACCGCGACGATCGCGATCCCCGCCAGGCTGGAGAACACCGACCTGTCGACGGCCCTGTTCGCCATCACGGTCGCCGAGCGAGTCAACAAGCGCGAAGACCTCGCTCCGATCATCAGCGGAGCGTTGTCTCGCCCCGACGACACGGTCGTGATCTCGCCACTGTGTTGTCCCGGACCACAGGCCGGCCAGTACACGTTGTCGATTCCGCTGGAAGCGGCGGAGGTCCGAGCCGATGCCCTCAGCATCCCGCGCACCGGCCTCTATCCAGTGACCATCGACCTGCAGCGCGACGGCAGGATCCTGTCGACAGTGCTGACGTTCATCAACCGGCTGCCCGCTGCCGACGAGGGAGGCGTCGACAACGAACCGCTCTCAGTGGCGGTCGCGGTCGGCACGCACAGCGCGGTACATCTCGACAGCAAAGGCATCACAAGCGTCGACAACGTTTCGACTATTGACGAAATGACCTCACTCGCTGACACCTTGGATGCGCTTGCCGTCAGCAAGATGCCGGCAACGGTTCGCATCGCTCCGGCGGTGCTCGGGGCCCTCCAGATCTTGAACCCAACACTGTTCGCCCGACTGATCGCCTCCCTCCAAACCCACAAGGTCGAAGTGGAACCGCAGTGGCCGATCGATCCCTCGTCGGCCGCATCCGCCGGCCAGAACTCGCTGTACACCTCGTGGCTGCGCGATGGGCGAGGACGGCTCGCCGGTCTCGGCCTCGGGCCCTCGACCCTCACCCCCTCGACAATCGTCGTCGACAAACCGATCGGCGCGGCGGGTGCAGTGTTGCGCTACAACCTCGGCGCCGAGTTGATGGTCACGACACCGCAGGTCTACGACACGCTCGCCGGCACGATCAGCAAGTACAGCGACTACAAGGGTGAGCTGGTGCCGGCACGACTGCCCAACAACGCCACCCTCGATGTTGCTGTCGTGGATCGCATCGTCTCGGACCTTCTCGCTCATCCGTTGGCAACGCCTGAACTGACGCGGATCTATGCAGTCGCCAATCTGCTCGCGCTGCGTCAAGGCATCGCGACTCTCGGCGACAGCCCCCGGCAACGTGCGGTTGTGCTGGCGATGCCAGATCTCAGTGTGCCCGAAGCCAACGTGATCGGGCCTCTCACAGCGTTGATCACCGAAACTCGGGGACTGACCCCGGCAACCCTCGACGACGTCGCGTTCCGGACCGACCGATTGGTGATCGACGGAGAAGAAAAGCCGGTGACATTGCCGACGGTCGATGACCAGGCGGTCGCAAACCGGATCTTCAGACAGGCAACTCTCAACAACGACATCGATGCCGTGGCATCGATGCTTCCCACCGACAGCGATCGCCCGGGGGGCTGGCGCGACCTTGCGAATCTGCTGCCGACGAGCGCGCTCGCAGACACCGACGCTGCAGCGCTCGACTCCACCATTCGTGGCGAGCTCGACCAGATCCGAAACGCCGTGCAACTGCCGCCGGCCTACACCGTCAATCTTCCTGGAAGAAGCAGCACCGTCCGGGTTCGGTTCACCAACAACTCCGACGTACCACTGCAGATCAAAGTGCAGTTGACATCGCCATCGGGCAAGCTCGTGTTCGACAACGATCCTCAACCCGTACTGCTCCCGCCCGGTGTGCCGGTCAACGTCCCGATCAATGTTCACGCGCGCTCGAACGGCACATCCGGTGTGTCCCTCGATGTCTTCACACCGAACGACGTCCGCCTCGGCGACACCGTCCCGCTGAAGTTCCGCGTCAAGGCGCTGGGGGTCGGCAATGTGTTGACCATCGCCCTGTTCGGATTGGTGTTGCTGTGGTGGTTGCAACACATGGTCTCGACATGGCGAAAGCGTCGACAATTCCGACCAGCTACCCTGCCTGTTTTGTGAGCACAAACCGTGTACGAATCGTCACCGACTCGGCCTGCGACCTCCCCCAGACGGTCGCCGATGAACTCTCGATCGAGATCGTTCCGTTGACCATCCGTATCGACGGCAACGAGTACGTCGACCGCAAGGATCTCACCGTCAAGGAGTTCTGGTCGAAGTGCGCGGCGTCGCCAACCCTGCCCGAGACTGCGGCGCCAGCGCCCGGACAGTTCGAGCACACCTACCGGCAGCTCGCTGCCGATGGGGCCTCCAGCGTGGTGACGATCTCATTGAGCGGAGCTCTGTCGGCCACGATGCAATCGGCCGAGCTCGCTGCACGATCCGTCGCAGAGCTGATTGCGGTGACGGTGATCGACAGTCGATCGGTCACGTTGGGTCTCGGTGCGATCGTCGCGTCATGTGCCCGGCTCGCTTCCAGCGGTGCAGACCACGACGAGGTCGCGGCGCATGCTCGCGACCTCGCCGGGCGAACACATGTGTGGGGCGCGCTCGACACGCTCGACAACCTCAAGAAAGGTGGGCGCATCGGTGGTGCAAAGGCGCTCCTCGCTTCGGCGTTGGCGATCAAGCCGATCATCGAGGTCCGCGACGGCAAAGTCGAACAGGGTGGCAAGCAGCGCACTCGCAGCAAGGCCCTCGCTTTCCTGGTCGAGAAGGTCGCAGCTGTCGACGGGCTCGACAGTCTGTTCGTGTTGCAGGCCGACTGCCGCGACGTCGACCAGTTCGTCGAGATGCTGCGCCCTCACGTAGACGGCGAGATCGTTGTCGGCGACATCGGACCGGTCGTCGGTTCCCACGCCGGACGAGGCACCATCGGCGTAGCGTTCTTCACACGCACCTGACGCGGTCGTTCACCAGCGGTCGGTGCTATTGCCCGGTTTCCTCAGCCCTGCGCCACTAGCGTTCGAGGGCGGACATGTCAGCAACAATCCCTGGGGCGGCCAGCCCTCCACCAATCTCTGCTTCGATACTCGCCCAGCGTTACCAGCTGGAGCGACGCCTCGCGCAAGGCGGCATGGCGGAAGTCTGGTTGGCGACCGATTTGGCGCTCACACGCCAGGTCGCGGTCAAGCTCTTGAAGCCGACGTTAGCGGCCGACCCGGTCGTGGCCGAGCGCTTCCGGCGCGAAGCAATAGCAGTGGCCCAACTGAGTCATCCGAACATCGTCGCGGTCTACGACGCAATCGAAGACACCGGCGGGGAGAGTCGTCGCCTCGCCGTCGTCATGCAACTCGTCAACGGCAAGAGTTTGCGCCAGCTACTCGACGAGCAGCGCCGGCTGAGCCCTGATCTGACAATTCACATCGGTTCATGCGTCGCTGCCGCGCTCGATGCAGCCCACCGCGCTGGTCTGGTGCATCGCGACGTGAAGCCGGGCAACATCTTGATCACTCCAGATGGTCGGGTGCTGTTGACCGACTTCGGAATAGCCAAAGGTCTCACTGCCGGCGGCGACGATCTGACCAGCGCCAACGTGATGATGGGCACCGCAAAGTACCTCTCACCGGAGCAGGTCCGCGGCAAGAAGCTCGATGGCCGCGCTGACCTCTATTCCCTCGGACTGGTCCTCTACGAATGCCTCGCCGGACGGGTTCCGTTTCTCGGCGAGACCGACACCGACACCGCACTGGCGCGGCTCAACCGAGACCCCACCGACCTTGCTCGCCTTCGGCCGACATTGCCCTACGGCCTTGCAGAGCTGATCCATCGACTGCTTGCTCGACGCCCGATGGATCGCTTCGCAACCGGTTCTGAACTGCGTGTTGCTCTCACCCGGATCGCCACGCGAGACGACCAGACCGCAGGTGCGATGCCGCCGCCCTCTGGCGCGCCGGCTCGCCGATCAACTTCGGAGAACCCTGTCACTGCCACCACTTCGCCGACGAGGCCGCAACCCGACACAGTCGGCGGCTATCGACCGGTGGCGCGAACCGGCCGACCGGTCGGTCCCGCGCATCGCGGTGACCGCACGCCGACGAGCACGACCCGGGCGCGCCAACAACCAAATCGAACATTCGAGCAACGCCGCGGCCCGTCACTGATCCTGGTCGGAGGCCTACTGACTGCCGCGCTCGTGCTCGGTGGGGTGTTGTGGGCAACGCTTCACGACAACACGTCGAACAATGGTTTTGCTGCGCCTCCGACGCTGGTGCCGGAGCCGACGACCATCGCGGCGAGCGCCCCGATCGCAGCGACTTCGAAGATCGTGAAAGTGACGACGTACGACCCTGAAGGCGACGATCACCAGGAGAACGATGCGCTCGTTTCGCTCGCGATCGACGGCAATCCGGCCACGGTGTGGTCGACGCTTTGCTACGGATCGAAGACTCTCGGGGGCAAGGGTGGCGTCGGTGTCGTCGCCGACCTCGGTAAGGCGGCGATCGGAACATTCTCTGTTTTCATTGCCAGCGCCCCGTACCAGATCCAGATCCTCACCGCCGGTGACGGGGCGATTCCCGCCCAAATCGCCGATTGGGGCTCACCGCTGAAACGAGCCGTTGGTGCCAACCCGGAGCCCGTGACCGTTTCAATCAGCAAACCCACCCGGTATGTGCTCGTGTTGTTCAAGCAACTGGCCAAGACCGCAGAATGCACCAAGAACCCCTACCGCGGCGACATTTCTGAAATGAACTTTGTCGCCACCTGAACGTCGCCGCGGCTTGTAGTCTCGCCGCCATCGCAACACAGCTCGCCGACCACGAGCTGGTGACTGCAGCCCAGGGGGGAGACCGTGGGGCACTCGACCAGCTGCTGCGCCGTCACTACGACCGCGTTCACGCCGTGTGCTGGCGCATCACCGGCCACGAGGCCGACGCGGCCGATGCCGCGCAGGACGCGATGATCGCGATCGTGCGCAACCTCGACCGCTTCGACGGGCGCTCCTCGTTCGGCACGTGGGCATACCGAATCGCTACCAACGCCAGTCTCGACGAGCTTCGCCGCCGCAAGCGCCGCCCGGTCGCGACTTCGACCGACGACGAGCATTCCCATCGCGAAGCTGCCGATCCCGACAGCGGCCAACGGGTCGAGGCCATCGGTGACCACATGGCCCTCGATGCCGCACTGCGCGCGCTCAGCGACGAATATCGGTTGCCGGTCGTCCTGCGTGATGTTGCCGACCTCGACTATGCGGAGATCGCTGAGGTGCTCGGAATCCCGGCTGGCACGGTGAAAAGCAGAATCGCCAGAGGCCGAGCGGCCTTGGCCAAGTCCTTGTCTGCCCAAACCGGCATTCCCGCCGACGGGAACCAGTGGACCGACCCCGAACGTCCAAGTAGAGCACCATGAACGACGAAGAACTGCCGATCAACGACGAGATGGCCAGTGCCTACCTCGACGATGTACTCGATCCAGCCGCACGCGCCACCGCCTCAGCCGATCCCGAGGTGATGTCAACCGTCGAATCGTTTGCTCGGGTGCGCGCGGCTCTCGGAGAGATCGCGCCTGTCGCCGGCAGCGCCAAAAACGCTGCGCTCGCCGCCGCGCTCGCCGAGTTCGAGATACTCCAAGCTGCACCCCAGGCCGCCGATGCTCCGGCGGCCGCGGTGACCTCGTTGCAGTCGCGCAGACGTACGTACCGCGCGCTCACCAGCGTCGCTGCGGCAGTGGCGACCCTCGTGATCGGCATCGCCGCAATCAACAGTGCGCGTGGCAACGACAGCTCCAATTCCTCTGCTGGCCGGCTCGATTCTGCGGCGACCGACACCATCTCGCTATCGGCCGAGGCTCCGGGACTGAAGGTGTCCGCCGACACGGCAGCGCCAGGTGGCACCGCGGCGGCATCTGCGGCAGGCACTCGCGCGGCCTCGACCGCGGCGGGCGACGCGACTGACAGTGCAACGTCGGCACCGCCGCAGATCGACACCAGAGCAGCGTTGGCCGAATACGCCGCGAGCATCGAGGGCATCGCCTCGCCGACGCCGCGAGCGCCGACCGCCACAGTGTCGGCCGGCAACGCTCTCGGGTCCGCACCGGTCCCGTGCCTCACATCGGCTCAGGTGCTGATTGGTGGCCCGATCACTGTCAACGGAACACCTGCCTACGCCGTCCGCAACACGGCCACTGGTGCTCTCCAAGCCATCGATGCCGCCGACTGCTCGGTGTTGCTCAACGATCCCGGGCCCTGAGCCGTCGACCACCCGAGGCGGCACCGCTCCGCAGTAGAATGGTTGCATGCCGGGTAATCCGCTCACCGACCCGAATTGGGCAAAAGACCTCGCCGACACAATTGATCGCTATGTCGGCAAGGTGCGCACCGCCGTCACGGATCGGGCCGTGGTCGCAGTACGCGCCGTGGTCTTCGGCATCGTCATACTCATTGCCGCACCGGTCACCCTCACCTTGTTGCTGATCCTCGGTACCAAGCTCATCGAGCGCTTGGTCGCAATCGCCACCGATCACGATTCGTCGATTTGGGCGTCGTACATGATCATCGGCGGGCTGCTTGTCATCGGCGGTTCGCTGATGATGCGCAAGCGGTTCGACACCGACGACGCATGAGCCACCATCATGTCGTCATCGTCGGGTCCGGTCCGGCAGGTCTGACCGCGGCGATCTACGCTGCCCGGGCAAACCTTCAACCGCTGGTCATCGAGGGCGAACCATCGAGCACGTCCGATCAGCCGGGCGGCCAACTGATGCTCACCACCGACGTCGAGAACTTCCCCGGCTTTCCCGAGGGCATCATGGGCCCTGAGCTGATGATCAAGTTTCGCGATCAGGCGATGCGGTTCGGTGCCGAGTTCCTGACCGAGAAGGTCACGGCTGTCGACTTCAGTGAACGCCCGTTCAAGCTGAGCGTTCGCGATCGACAGTTCACCGCCGATGCGGTAATCGTGTCGACCGGTGCACAGAGCCTGATGCTCGGTCTCGAAGCTGAGTCGAGGCTTTTGGGTTACGGCTTGTCGACGTGTGCAACGTGCGACGGCTTCTTCTTCCGCAATCAGGAGATTGCCGTTGCCGGCGGTGGTGACAGCGCACTGGAAGAAGCCACGTTCCTCACCAAGTTCGCCTCCAAGGTCACCTTGATCCACCGCCGCGACACACTGCGAGCCTCCAAGATCATGCAGGAGCGGGCCTTCCAGAACCCCAAGATCGAGTACATGTGGAACTCAGTCGTCGAGGATCTGGTTGGTGACACGAAGTTGGAAGGCGCAGTCGTGCGCAACGTATTGACCAACGACGTCACAACGTTGCCCGTCACCGGGTTGTTCGTGGCCATCGGGCACCGTCCAAACACCGACCTTTTCAAGGGTGTGCTCGACATGGAAGACAACGGCTACCTCAAGACCCGACCGGGCACGTCCTACACCAACGTTGCGGGCGTGTTCGCCTGCGGCGACGTGCAGGACTACACCTACCGCCAGGCGGTCACGGCAGCCGGATCCGGCTGCATGGCGGCCATCGACTGCGAGCGCTGGCTGGAATCCAACCACTGAGATCCCGGGCCAATGGTCGTGCCGACAGTCACGACAGGCCCGGGAATGCATGTCGCGGCGCCGTCGTTGAGTGCGGATAGCATCACGATTCCAATCGAAAGGACCCGCCATGACCGCTGGCATCGTCACCCTTACCACTGCAACGTTCGACGAAACAGTCGCCGCGGCCGACAAGCCGGTGATCGTCGACTTCTGGGCAGAATGGTGCGGGCCATGCAAGATGATCGCGCCGATCCTTGGCGAAATTGCCGCTGAGCAGGGTGACCATCTGATCATCGCCAAGCTCAACGTCGACGAGAACCCGGAGATCGCCATGCGCTTCAGTGTCATGAGCATCCCGACGCTGTTGATCTTCAACGGTGGTGAGGTTCGCAAGCGCCTCGTCGGCGCCAAGGGCAAGGGTCAGTTGCTTCAGGAGCTCGACGAATTTCTGCCTACTTCCCGCTGACACCCGGTCAGCGCGGCGAGGCCATACGCGATTTGCAGCGCCGCCTCGGTGCCGCCGGGTTCCCACCCGCCGCCGGCGCCGAGGTGGCGACTTTTTGCCCTGCCACAGAAGCTGCGGTCAGGGCATTTCAGACAGGGCGCGGTCTGCGCTGTGATGGTCTCTGCGACGAACAAACCTGGACCGCGTTGGTCGAAGCCAGCTGGAAGCTCGGCGATCGACTGCTCTTTCTGACGTCACCCAACATGCGCGGCGATGATGTCGCCGAGCTGCAATCGCGGCTCGGCAGGCTCGGCTTCGACTGCGGGCGCGTTGACGGCATCCTCGGTCCGAGCACGGCACGAGCGTTGGAGGAGTTCCAATCGAACTGCGGCACATCGACCGATGGCATGTGCGGTCCCGACACCGTACGGACGCTGACAGTGATGAGCTCCCAAAGTGGTGCCGGACCGGGTATCGCTGCTGTGCGCGAACGCGAGCGACTGCGGGCGGGCCTCGGTTCTGTTGCCGAATGTCGGATCGTGATCGGACAGTACGGAGGTCTCAGCTCCCTGGCCAGGTCACTCTCGCGAGAATTGCGGCTTCGGGGCGCAACGGTGATGTCGCTCGACGAGCCCGATGCGGGGGCCCAGGCAACGGCTGCGAATCATTTTGCCGCCGATGTCTACCTGGGATTCGAAAGTCACACCGAGCCCGCCGCCACTGTGCAGTTCTATCGGGTGCCGACGTTCGAATCGGCTGGTGGGCGCTCACTAGCAGAGCTGATCGCACAACGTCTAGGTCAGCTCGAAGGTTTCGTGCCCGAGGTCCGCGGAATGCGGCTACCAATGCTTCGCGAAACCCGAATGCCAGCGGTGCAGTGCGTCGTCGGACCCGTTCGTTTGGCAATCGATGCTGGTCCGGACATCGTGGTGGCCATTGTCGAGGCCGTTGAGCAGTGGGTCTCACGATCTACCTGAAGGTTTATCCACAACCTTGTCCACTAGGTGTGTGCAACCCTCAACTTGACGCTTCTATGACAATTCCTACTCGTAGTAGGTAATCAACCACGCAGTGTAACGATTTAGGCAATCGACTCGGGCGGGTTGGTCATCGCATGGTAGATCCGTTCCAAATCTTCCAGGTCGGCAAAATCGATCACCACTCGCCCACGTTTAGCGCCCATAGTCACGCCGACGCGAGTCTGGAGGTGCTCGGCTAGCAACTCCTCGAGTTCCAGCAAACCCGGGGCACGCAATCTGGTCGCTGGAGTCAGTCCAGCTCCGTCGGGCACACGGACCGGCAGCCGAGTGACGGTCGACGTCGCCTCTCCCCGTTCGCGGACGAGATCTTCGAGCATCCGCACCGACCAGTTCTCGGCTACCGCCTGACGGGCAAGTTGCTCCTGCAGGGCGCGATCGGGGGTACCGAGCAAGGCTCGAGCGTGTCCGGCAGTCAACCGTCCATCGGCCAACAGATGCTGGATGCCCGGTGGCAGCGACATCAGCCGAAGGGTGTTGGTGACCGCCGAGCGACTCTTGCCGACCCGATTGGCGACCTGTTCGTGGGTAAGCTCGAAATCCTCGATGAGCTGCTGGTAGGCAGCGGCCTCTTCGAGCGGCGTCAGGTCCTGGCGGTGCAGGTTCTCCACAAGCGCTCGTTCGACCAAGCCGAGGTCATCGGTATTTCGAACGATCGCCGGGATGACCGCTAGTCCGGCTCGACGGGCGGCGCGCCACCTGCGTTCGCCGGCGACGAGCTCGTACGCGCTATCGCCTACCGGCCTGACCAGCACGGGCTGCAATACGCCAATTTCGCGGATCGACGCGGCCAGTTCGGCGAGAGACTCTTCGTCGAAATGGACGCGCGGTTGATGCTGGTTGGGGATGATGCTGTCGATCGGGAGGTCGACGAGCCGGGGCGAATCACCCTCGATCGTGCCGGCATCCGACGGGATCAGAGCCCCGAGCCCTTTACCGAGACCGCCGAGTCGAGCCATGACTGACCTCCTTTGCCACACTGCGATACGCCGAGGCGCCGCGAGACGTTGAGTCGAACGTGATGATCGGTTGCCCGAAGGAGGGGGCCTCCGACAGGCGCACGGTACGAGGCACGACCGTTCGGCAGACCTTGTCGCCGAAGTGTTCGCGAACTTCCTTGACCACTTGATCGGCGAGTTTCGTGCGGGCGTCGTACATCACGCAGACGATGGTTGTGACCTCGAGCGTCGGATTGAGGTTACGTTTGACGAGGTCGACATTGCGCAACAACTGCCCGAGACCTTCGAGCGCGTAGTACTCGCATTGGATGGGCACCAACACTTCGTCGGCGGCATTGAGGCCATTGACGGTGAGCAGTCCGAGCGAGGGTGGACAATCGATCAGCACGAAGTCGTAGTCGTCGAGGACTGCACGGATCGCCTTGCGCAACCGGTTCTCGCGGCTGAAGGCCGGCACCAACTCGATCTCGGCGCCGGCAAGGTCGAGGCTGGCCGGAGCGACGAACAGGTTCTTGACCGACGACGGTTCGATGCAGTTCTCCAGTGGCACCTCGTGCATGATCACGTGATACATCGATGTCTCGATCCCCCGATTATCGATTCCAAGGCCAGTCGATGCATTGCCCTGCGGATCGAGGTCGATGATCAGCGTGCGGAAGCCAATCTCGGCGAGACACGCGCCGAGATTGATGGTGGTCGTGGTCTTGCCGACCCCGCCCTTCTGATTGGCGATGGCGATCACCCGGGGCAGCGGTCGGCCCTCGTCGGATTCGGTTGCGGTCATCGAGGAACAACTCCTGTTCACGCGGTCGACGTCGATGGACGACGGGGCTTCTCGCGGTGTCATCGTAGCGGAGCACCGGTTGCGGATGGGGGATGCCAGGGTCCGCGCGATGTTTCACGTGGAACGATCGTGCACCACGCACTGGCTCATCGGAACTGTTTCACGTGAAACCAACCCTGTGAACCAAGCTGGTTCCATTGCGGTGTCAGACCTTCAGCAAGCGCCGAATGCCCTGGTAGATACCCCCATCGACGAGCGATGGCTGATCATCGAGGACCGAGGTCCAGACCTCGGTCCGGTCGGTTGGAGGTTCGCTGACGAGACCGACGCCGCCGTCAACAAGGAGCATCCCAACGTATCGAGCGGTGATCGTGACGTCGCCAAAGCTGCGCGCAGTGACGACATCGAAGCTGTGTGGTGAATCGCTGGCCATTCGTGCGACATCCAAATTCAAGACCCTGGTGCGCTCGCCGAGCCGCAACGATGCAACCGCCCGCCGAAGCAGATCGGCTCGGGAGGCCCGCCGTTCGACCATCGTCACAACAACATCAGCTCGCCGCCAGGCGATCACGAGTGCAGGCAAGCCCCCGCCCGAACCAAGATCGACCAGCGAACGACGACCCGCTGGAATCAACTCGACAAACCGATCGGCGTGCGACACGGCCCTCACCATCGAGCTCTCGCCGATCGCGCCGCGGGCCTGAATCACCGCCAGTGCGGCAAGTAGCTCTGAGTCGTCAGTCATTGGCCGGCGTGATGACCACACGCCGGTACGGATCGTCGCCTTCGGAGCGGGTGCCAATTCCTTCTACCTCACTCAAGGCGTCGTGCACGATCTTGCGATCGGCGGACGACATCGGCTCGAGGACCCGGGCCACACCGGACTGCTTGACCTCGTCGGCCATCTGCACGGCGAAACGATCCAGCGCTTCTTTGCGCCGCTGGCGATATCCACCGATGTCGACGCGCAGCCGAGTGTCATGATCGCCGAGTCGTCGCTGCGACGCGACGCGGGCAAGATCCTGCACAGCTTGCAAGGTCGTGCCGCGCGGGCCAACCAACAGACCGAGGTTGTCACCATGGACGCGGATCTCGAGATCGTCACCGTCCTCGATCAGCTCGGTGGTGCCGGTCAACGCAAACGCGGCGACCAATTCATCGATGAACTTGCGGGCCTCGTCGCCGACCTGTTGTGCACTCACGTCCTGTTGCTCCCTCATTGGCTTCTGGGTCGTCCTCACCGGCATCTCCTCGGAAACAACATCGGTGTTCGCTGCAGCCTGGCGAGGCTTCGCGGGGGGCTTCGGCGCCGCGGGAGCGCGTGGCCTGGCGGGCTTCGGCGCCGCGTCTCCACCTTCGCTCTTGCGTGGTCGGCGATCACGTCGCTCCACCTTCTGGCGAGCCTGGGCCGGCCGCACTCTGGCGCGCACCCTGGCCTCGCCGCGTAGTCTGCCGAAGAGACCAGGCTTTGGCTCGGCCAAGACCTCGAACTCGGCGTCGTCGGCGGCCACACCCAAGCGATCGAGAGCCAGGTCTTTGGCCTCCTCGAGCGTACGTGCTGTGAACTCGACCCATTCCATGGTGGTCCTTACTTCTTCTTGGGACGTGCGCTGTTTGGCCGGACCGACTTGCCGGTAGAGGCTGGGCGGATCGTGCCATTTGCTGACGTCGGACGGTTCTTCGGGGGAGTGACACGCTTACTGACTGTCGGCGGTTTCGTCGCAGCCTGCTTGGCCGGAGCTTGCTTGGCCTCGCCCAGTTGGCGCTTTGCTTGGGCGAACATGCCGCCCCCGCCGCCATCTTTCTTGGCGATCTCACGGGCCCGCTCGCCGGCGGCCTGCGCCTGGCGACCCAGAGAGTGCTCACCCTTGTAGAAGCGATGGGTGATGTAGTACTGCAGGCCAATCCGGAAGATGGCCTGGGCCATGTAGTAGATCACCAATCCTGTGAGATAGAAGACCAAGAACACGGCGAACACGACCGGCAGGTACTGCATGAGCTTGGCCTGCGTCTCCGACATGTTCGGCGCGACCTGCGCACGAGCGGCGACCATCTTCTGCTGCACGTAATAAAGCACCCCGAGGGTGACCACGATCAAGGCGTAGACGAGACCCTTGCCGAACGACTGGGAAATCACTTCAGACGGACGCTTGGCCAAGTCGAGCCCCCAAGCAAGCATCTCGTGCTTACCGACCAGCGACTGGTAGAGCTTGGAGCTGGTCGAAACGTACTGCGGTTTGAACCCGGTCACCTCGCCGCCGTGGCTGAGACCGCGCAACACCCGGTACATGATGATGAACACCGGCATTTGCAACAGCAGCGGAAAGCACGAAGCCATCGGGTTGACCTTGTGCTGCTGGTACAGCTTCATCATCTCTTCGTTCAATTTCTGGCGGTCGCCGCGGTGCTCCTGTTGCAGCTTGCGCATCTCTGGTTGCAGCTTTTGCATCTCCAGCATTCCCTTGGTGCTCTTCAACACCAATGGAGCGGTGATGATCATGATCACCAGGGCGATCATCGAGATGGCGATGATGTAGTTATGGGTCAAGCTGTAGAACCAGGCCAGCAATGCTGCGGGCGGCTCGAAAAGGCCGGCGATCATGGGGTTATCTCTTTCCTTCGGGCACGGGGTCGTACCCCGACGGGCCGAATGGTCGGCAACGGACGAAGCGGCGCACGGTCAGCCAGATTCCACGGTAGGTGCCGTGAACGTTGAGGGCCTCGAGTGCGTACGAAGAACACGATGGCGTGAACCGACATGGGGACGGACGACCCGCGAAAGCCCGTTGATACTGTGTGACCAGGGCAATCAGCCACCTACCGATGCCACGAGCCTGCGGAGATCGAACTCCAGTTCGCCTCTGGATCGCTGTGCTGCGATGGGTTGGGCGCCGATCAGATAGAAGCCGGGTGGAAGCGTTGTCGCGGTCAGCAGGGCCCTCAATCGACGCCGCAGGCGATTGCGAACCACGGCTGGTCCGATGGCGCGACCGAGTGCGTAGGCCACCCTCGGTGGGGTTGCAACAGGATCGGGGATGTATGTACACCACAGGACTCCGGCCCGGATTCGCCGGCCCTCATCGGCCAGGCGCGTAAACGCGCTGCGTTCCCGGATACGCCAGATCAAGCCGACAGGCTGTGCCGGCCCTTGGCGCGACGTGCCTTCAGCACGGCTCGCCCGGCGCGGGTGCTCATCCGATGGCGGAAGCCGTGCTTCTTGGCGCGGCGACGATTGTTCGGTTGGTAGGTGCGCTTCACGCAACCCTCCTCGGCTACGCACACACGGTGAGCAGCACTTTCGATGGCAAATGAGAATATGGAAAGGAACGCCGCAACTTCTCGGCTAACCCGGCCAGACGCTCAGGCTAGGGCGAGATACCGTCGCATCGCAACCGTCGGCACAGGTCTGACAACCCGGACAGCCCCTACCTGGTCAGCCATCCGGTCGCGAGGCGCCGTGAAGACGACTTCTCTGGGCCTGCTAGCGTGCCTTCCTCCCGCAGGATTGAATTGTCCACATGATGTGGACAATTGTGTGGACAACGATTGAAGTCAGGAAGGGAGGTGCAGGTGAGCGACCATGACCAGTTGTGGACAGCCGTAGCCCAACTGCTACGAGCCCAAGTGTCCGAAGCGGTGTGGTTCTCGACCTTCCAAGATGTGACTGCCCTCGACAGCGATCCGTCGATGCTGCGCGTCGGGGCCCCGAACGGGCACACCCGCGACCGCATCTTGTCGCGTTACTTGCCCTTGGTGCGCGATGCCTTGGAGGAAATCGGTGCGGCGAACCGCCAATTCGTCGTCGAGGTGCAGGTCGCCGACGCCGCCGAGCAAGAGTTCGTCGAAGTCCCCGACGCAGCGACCGAGCCGACCGCAAATACCGGCAGGAGCGGCTCGGCCATCCCGGCTTCGAGCGGCGGCATGAATCCGCGTTACACCTTCGAGGCGTTCGTCAAAGGCGCATCGAACCAATTTGCGCTCGCCGCCGCGCTGCGCGTCGCTGAAACACCGGGCCGGTCGTACAACCCGTTGTTCATCTATGGGAATGCCGGCCTGGGCAAAACTCACCTGCTGCACGCCATCGGGCACTACGTGCACAGTCACTACCAACACGACATCGTTCGCTATGTCAGCACCGAAACCTTCCTCAACGAATACGTCGACGGCATCCGTACAAACACGATCGCAAACTTCAAGCGTCGCTATCGCGACATCGACGTCCTGCTGATCAACGACATCCAGTTAATGGAAGGCAAAGAGGGTCTGCAGGAGGAGTTCTTCCACACCTTCAACTCGCTGCACGGGGCAAACAAGCAGATCGTGATATCCAGCGATCGCATGCCCGACGCCATTCCTACGCTGGAGGAACGGCTTCGCGGCAGGTTCAAGTGGGGCTTGATCACCGACATTCAGCCACCCGATCTCGAAACCCGGCTGGCGATCTTGCGCAACAAGGCCGAGCGTGATCACAGTCCGGTTCCTTCCGAGACTCTCGAACTGATCGCGTCACGAATCACGACCAACATTCGTGAACTCGAAGGCGCTCTCATCCGCGTCACCGCGTACGCCAGCTTGAACCACGTGCCCATCAGCACGCACCTCGCCGAGCAGCTGCTCAGCGACCTCATGAGCGACACCTACGTCAAGCCGCGTACCGACGACGAACTGCTCAGCGAGATGGCTGTCATCCTCGGCCACAGCGTCGAGGCGCTACGCGGCAAGAGCCGGCAGCGACCGCTCGTCACCGCTCGACAGATGGCGATGTACGTCTTCCGCGAGCTCACCGATCTGAGTTACCCGGCGATCGCTCGACTGTTCGGCGGCCGCGACCACACCACCGTGATCCACGCCGTCGACAAGATCCAACGGCTGATGAAAGAACGCAAGCAGATCTACGACCAAGTCACCGATCTCGTGCAGCGGCTGAAGAAGGCATAGTGGCTGTGGGTGTCGTGTGGATGACGGCCAGCAATGCGGGGACAACACCAACACTGTCCACCGAACCACAAATGTGTCATTTCTGGCCTGTGCACGGCGGGGGATACACATGGGGACGCAGTTCGGACCCCTACGCTGGCCGATCAGCGACTTATGCACAGTCCACAGCCCTTATTACCTTTATTACCTTTATACAACATCTCATTGTGAGAAAGGCCCCCCTGTGAAGTTCCGTTGCGAACGCGAAGCTCTCGCCGAAGCGCTCTCCACCGCAGGACGTGCTGCTACCGGTCGTACCGGGGCACTTCCGGTGCTCTCGGGCGTACGCCTCGAACTCGTCGGCGACCAGTTGAGCATCACCGGCACCGATCTTGATCTGACGATCCAATTGACGCTCACCGTTGGTGGCGATGGCGATGGTGGCGTGGTGCTGCCGGCTCGACTGGCAGCTGACATCGTGCGTTCGATGGGCGCAGGCAAGGTCGAGGTTGCCGTCGACGGCGACGAGGTCAACATCAGCGCAGGACGGTCGCAGTTCAGTGTGCGGCCTCTGTCGTTCGACGACTATCCCAAGTTGGCCACGCCGTCGGCTTCGTTGGTGACGTTGCCTGCCGCGGCCGTGGGTGAAGCGTTGCGGCAAGTTGTTCGCGCCGCCAGCACCGACGAGGCGAGGCCGATCCTGACCGGGGTGTTGTTGACTGCTGAGAACGGCGGCTTGCGGATGGTTGCCACAGATTCCTATCGACTCGCCGTTCGTGATCTCGCCGATCACCAAGTGCTCGGTGCCGATCAAAAGGTGCTCGTTCCCGGCCGGGCGCTCAACGAGTTGCAACGGCTCGTTGGCGGCGGCGAAGAGTTGACCATGCGGCTGGGCGATCGCGATGCGACGTTCGAAGTCGGTGGCACGCGGCTATCGACGCGGCTCATCGAAGGCGAGTTCCCCAACTATCGTCAACTGATCCCCCTCAGTCATCCAAACACATTGACAGTCGAACGCGAACCGTTGCTCGAGGCCATCCGCCGCGTCAAGATCCTCGCCAAAGATGCGACTCCGGTGCGGTTGCAAATGGGTGGTGACACGCTGCGGCTGACTGCGATCACGCAGGATGTCGGCAACGCTTCAGAAGAACTCGACGCAACGTACGAGGGCACTGAACTGACCGTCGCCTTCAACCCCGAGTACTTCGCGTCCGGCGTCGAAGCATGCTCGACGGATTCGATCACCCTGTCCACACTCGACTCGCTGAAGCCGGCAGTCGTCAGGGGAGTTGGCAAGGGCGACTACCTGTACTTGTTGATGCCCGTGCGGGTGCCGTAGGAGACGTGATCGTCGCGCGGCTCGAGCTGGTGGATTTTCGTAACTATGCACACGCGGCGTTCGACTTTCAACCGGGCACGACAGCGGTGGTCGGGCTCAATGGACAGGGCAAGACAAACCTGGCAGAGGCAATGGCTTACCTGGCCACGCTCGACAGCTTTCGTGGGGCACCGCTCGACGCCTTGATACGCGTCGGCGCCGAATCTGCTGTCGTTCGGGCCACGGTCCTGCATGACGACGGTCGCCAGGTCCTCGTCGAGTTGGAGCTCAGCAGAAATGGACGCAATCGCGTGCTCGTCAATCGGCAGAAACTTGGGCGGGCTCGCGACCTCCTTGGAATCATGCGAGTCACGGTGTTCTCTCCCGACGATCTCTCGGTAGTGAAGGAAGGCCCGGGTGGCCGGCGCCGGTTCTTGGACGATGTGCTGGTCGCTTTGGCCCTGAAGTACGACGCTCTGCGACTGGAGCTCGATCGAATCGTCAAGCAACGCAACATGTTGCTGAAACAGGTCGGCGGTCGACTCAACGAGGACGCGGCGATGACGCTCGATGTGTGGGATTCGAAGATGGCCGAAGTCGGTGATCAGTTCGGTCACGCTCGCGCCGTCTTGGTTGCCCGCCTCACGCCTCTCGTCGGACTGGCCTACGAACAACTCGCCGACCGACCGACCAGCATCGAGCTGCGCTACGAACCCCCGTGGCGACATCGTGGCCTGGGCGTCGCCCTTGCCGAGGCACGTGGTGATGATGTACGGCGCGCGGTGTCGAGTGTTGGCCCGCATCGCGACGACCTCGAGTTGTTCATCAACGGCATGCCGGCGCGCACCCACGCTTCCCAGGGCGAGCAGCGGACTCTGGCGCTGGCTCTGCGATTGGGGGCTCACCGCTTGGTGACCGACAAGGCCGGCAGTGCGCCCGTGCTGGTGCTCGACGATGTGCTGAGCGAGCTCGACCCCGGACGATGCGAGGCGCTGCTTCGAAATCTTCCACCGGGCCAGGTCGTGTTGACAACAGCCGGCGTGCTGCCTGAAGCTGCCCATCCCGATGCGATTTTGCACATCGAAGCTGGCATGGTGATGTCGTGAGTCGTGACCCGATGCCGATTGGCGACAGTCTCAACTCGGTGATCCGGTCGCTGCGCAACGATTCGTCCGACGCGGTGTCGTCGAGCCAGATGGCGAGCCAGATGAGCGGTGTCTTCGGGCGCTGGGCCGAGGCCGTCGGCGATGCGGTGGCGGCACATGTGAAGCCGGTGAAGCTCGACGCTACGACGTTGATCGTCGAGGTTGATGACCCCGCCTGGGCCACACAGCTGCGCTTCTTGGAAACCACGTTGAAGCAACGGTTGCTCGAGGTCGCTGGCGCCACGATCGAGACTGTCGAGGTGCGAGTCAAGGGTCGCTGAGCAGCCGGGTCGGGGCGGCTTTCGGCGATCAATCCACGAAATGATCGGATGGGCCGGAGCATTCGCGACTGAAGTCGATTCGGCCGTCGAAAGGTGGCCTTAACAGGGTGATGAAAAACCTCGATTGGTGCTCGCGTTTTGCTGCTGGATCGAAAAGAATGGGGGGATGCGTGGAACCCCTGATCGGCAGTTGGCGTTGTTGAGTTCGTTGAGCACGGAGGATCTGATTCCGGCAGGGCATCCGATCCGTCGGATCCGTGTCGTGGTCGACATGGTGCTCGCCGAACTCAACGACATCTTCGCAGCGATGTACTCCGCTGAGGGTCGGCCGTCGGTGCCGCCGGAGATGTTGTTGAAGTCAACGGTGTTGATGGCGATGTACTCGATGCGGTCTGAGCGGGCGTTTTGCGAACGGTTGAACTACGACATGTTGTTCAAATGGTTCCTCGACCTGCCGATCGATGCGGCATCGTTTGATGCGTCGACGTTCTCGAAGAACCGTCGGCGTCTTCTCGATGCCGATGTCGCGGACGAGTTCTTCGCTGCGGTGGTCCGCCAGGCCAAGCTTCGCCGCTACATCTCGTCGGATCACTTCAGTGTGGACGGGACGTTGTTGGAGGCGTGGGCATCACATAAGAGTTTCAAGCCCAAGGACCACGACCCGTCCGGTGACAGCCCGGCGGGTCGCAATGCCGAAGTGCAATGGCACGGCCAGAAACGCTCGAACGACACCCACGCCTCAACGACGGATCCTGAGGCCCGGTTGTATCGCAAGTCGAGTACCACCGCGGCGCAGCTCTGCTACGCCGGGCACCTGTTGATCGAGCACCGCTCTGGGTTGATCGTTGACGCGGAACTCACGACAGCGACCGGTTACGCCGAGCGGGACTGTGCGACCGAGATGCTCAAGCGGCTCCCGAAGCATCGACGGCGACGAACCGTGGCCGGTGACAAGAACTACGACACCAAAGGCTTCATTGCCGATGTCCGTTCCGCCGGTTTCACCCCGCACGTTGCCCAGAACACGACGAAACGACGATCGGCGATCGATGGGCGCACCACCCGCCACGCCGGCTACGACGTCAGTCAACGGATCCGCAAACGGGTCGAGGAACCCTTCGG
>JANMQX010000062.1:0-4596 GCA_031370745.1 Ilumatobacteraceae bacterium | reverse complement strand
ACGCAAGCTGCTCCGAGAGGGCCGTATCAGTCTCGTCATCGGGCTCGCGGCACTGGCCGGCTTCAATGCCGTGTCACGCCTCATCGGCGCCAGCAACAACCCTGTGATCGAGGTGGTGCACGATGGTTTGTCGGTGCTCGGATGGGTCTCAATGTGGAAGCCGCTGGAGATCTTGCTCTACGACTGGTGGCCGATCCGCCACAAGCGTCGCGCTTGCCAGCGGCTGGCCGAGTCGACGATCACCTTCGCCGTCAACGGGTCCCGCTGAGTTCCACGTCGCTACATCGAACAATCGACGCGCAGTGACAGACAACACGGATTGGCCATCACCGCTGTTGGCGGCCCACCACGACCCGCGTTGCTGAACCAACCCGATCTTGTCCGTCATCACGAATCCGCTGGTCGGCGATTGTCGCCAGAGAGGGTGGCACGCTGACGATCGGACTGGCCCTGCCACTCCCGGCGCCAACCACGAATCCGACCGATCGGAATCGACGACCACTCGAGAACAACCCTATGTATCAACGCCCACCGACGCCGGCCAAACGTGCACGCATACCCCGCCAATCCGCTTCCTTTCGACCGAACCGGGCGGCTCTGTCGGGCTGCTGTTGCCCTCGGGTTCCGATACCGTTCTCGCCTTGGATCGAGCAGGGATCACATCGGGCCCTCCTTCTGCGGCCTTACTCGAAAGCTTCTGTACGCCGCGGCAGCCGCGCTGATCGACGCTTCCGGCATGGACATCACGACGATGAGAGCACGCGTCGAGCAAGCGCGCGTCGGCCGTCTCGCCACAGTGCGGCCCGATGGCCGTCCTCATGTCGTGCCGTGCCGCTACGTTCTGAGAGACGAGGTGCTCTACTCGG
The DNA here is from genome assembly GCA_031370745.1 of Ilumatobacteraceae bacterium. Lineage (GTDB taxonomy): Bacteria > Actinomycetota > Acidimicrobiia > Acidimicrobiales > Ilumatobacteraceae > JAENVT01. The sequence continues at coordinate 3,730 of JANMQX010000062.1, read as the reverse complement.
CCGTCGACGCCAAACCAAAATCGACCGTTGCATTGCGACGGCTCGACAACATTCGCGCTGTTCCCTGGACCGTGATGCTGGTCGACCACTACGACGACGACTGGGCAGCCCTATGGTGGGTCAGGATCGATGGGAGAGCGCGAGTCATCGACTCCGGACCCGAGTTCGACCACGCACTGCAGCTCCTCGCCGGCAAGTACGAGCAGTACCTGCGAAATGCGCCCCCGGGCCCGGTCATCGCTATCGACGTCACTGGTTGGCGGGCGTGGCCCTGATCAGGCGGTCCCACAGGTCATCATCTGCACTGCAGACGAGCGTGAGGGAAGAGCGTTTGTGACACTCCGAGGGTCGTGCTGTCGGACGACCTGGCTTCGGAACAGAAGGCTGAGGTCGCAGAAGTCTGGAGCCCGTTCGAACACGCGAAGGAACTCCATGAGGAGCGTCAGAAGCGTTTCACGAACTCCAAACAGTCAGAGCGGGCGACACCTTCACCCTCGAACAAACCTCGACTCGTCGTGACTCTGGCCGTGGCCTTGCACTCACGATCATCTTCAATGATGGCCACGTCGATGTGGCAGCCGAGCCGAACAGGATAGTTGCTTCGTCTCCTGATGAAGCGAGAACCTGGCAATTGCTGCCCGGCATGAAAACGGACTCGTGACCGTCGTCCCAGTGGACATGGATCCCTGCGCTCGTCGACCCGAGCACCTCACCTTGTCGCGGGGCGACGCCGAGCGTGTTGATGGTGACCTCGATCCGGTCGCCGGCTCTGGAACCTCATCGCGACTCCTTCGACACAAGTGGTGGCCGGTCGCCGTGGGCATTCCGGCCCTCGCAACCGATTCTACGGCGGAGCCATGTCGATGGGTTACGGTTCGGGGTCCGACGTGACTATCGAGCACGATTGGCTTGCCACTCGGGTAGCTCCAGCTACGGTTCGCCTATCGGCGCGTAGTGATCCCAGATATTTGGGGGAAAAGGCCGTCTCGTGCTCCGATCAGGGCGCGCTGATCGACGACTGTCGCTCGTCTCGCACAAGTCCTGGTGCAACATCTTCGAGACGGCGGCGAGAACTATCCTGCCTGAGACCAACCGTCATCGAACACGGTCGGCGAGAGACGTCCAGCCGCGGCCGACGTCTCAGACGACGCTGTGGAGCCGGCCCGGGAGGTTCCAGTGTTCGAGGCGAATGTACGTCTCGCCGTCGGACCGTGCACCCTGCCGTCTTCGCCGTGTGAGAACCATTCCGCGTCTAACGGTCAAATCGTGTGCCTCGGGCCTCGTCGAGGTCATCGCCGTCGGTGGCTCTCACGAGGGGGAGCAGCGTTTCGACATCGACAGGACGCAACAGATCGGGCGACTCGGTCAATACGGTGGCGGTGCCGGCGGCCACACCGAGGCGGGCCGAGTCGGGTAGGGACCAGCCCCGCTCGAGGCCCACGACCACGCCGGCGACCTTGGCGTCGCCGGCACCGACGGTGCTGATCGCTCGGACGCTGGGCGCGTGGATCCAAACTGTGCAGCGCTCGCGCTGCACCAACATCGCACCGGCCGCGGCGAGCGATACGAGCACCGCCTGGTTGTCGCCGAGGGCGAGGAGTTCGCGGGCCGCCGCCTCGAAGTCGACGTGCGTCGCCAAGGGCCGACCGGCGAACTGGCACAGCTCGTTGACGCTCGGCTTCAGCAGCAGGGTTCCTGCCGCGGCCGCCTTTGCGAGTGCGTCACCGGAGGTGTCCACAATCACATCACTGCCTTCGCGGCGCACCGCGACGATCAGTTCTGGGAGATAGGTGCCTGGACAGTCGGTGGGCAGCAATCCGCTGAACACGACGTGGCGCTCGGCTCGCGCGAGACGCACGACCTCGTCGGCACAACGCTCGAGCTCGCGGGGGCCAAGTGGTGGCCCCGGGAACACGAAGCGGTAGAGCCGCCCAGAGCTCGTTTCGGTGATGCTTAGGTTTTGGCGGGTCGGCTCCACGATCGGCACCACGGCGATCGACACCCCGTCGGCGCGGGCAAGGGCGCTCAACTGTTCCCCCGAGGAGCCACCCGCTGGGAACAGGGCCGTTGCCGGCTGCCCGAGCCGCATCGCGGCGCGGGCCACGTTGATCCCGCCGCCTCCCGCGCGAAGCACCGGTTCGCCGCAGCGAAGCTTGCGCTCGGGCTGCATGACCGGAACAGCGGCCGCCACGTCAAGCGACGGGCACAACGTGACGGTCAGCACGGCGGCGCGGTCCCTGTCAACTCGACGCCGAGAGGCGCCAGTATGGATTCTCGGCCGGTTCACACTCGCCAGATGCGGCCGCCGGAGCGCTCCGACCCAGACGGCGACCTGTCACGGCCCGCGGCACGAGTCGGATCCAGCGATCCTTCGGGCCCGCGGGCCATGGACGAAGCTCCAGCGCGTCGGAAGGGTTTGCGCTCGCGGGCCATTGTTGAGGATCGACCTCGCATGCCACCCCGACAACTAGTACGCTCCACCCGCTGTGGTGCTCGCGGTCGATCGCGTCGATCTCGAAGGCGGTCCCGGCTTGGGTCAGATCGTGGAGTTTGGCGCTAGGGTCGCTGCGGATCACCACCGCCTCGCTGTCCCATGCGTCACGGGTACAACGAACGGGGTGCCGCGACTCACCCAGGCCAGTCGGCCCACCGTCTCGCTGGCCAGGTATCCGATGCACTCGTCGTAGGGGACGACTTCGACATACCCATTTTCTGCTCGAGCGACCATACCTGGTCCTTCCAACGGCCGACGCCTTTTAGCCAACAGCAACGGCGCCAGCTGGGCCAGGGTCGAATGGCCTTTGCTTTGATACGAGGCCCGCCGGTCCTTGTCGGCGTACGCGCTCCATCTCGCCAGCGAACATCCGTCGATAGCACCATCCTCTGAAGATTGAACTCACGCTCGTCCGCGAGGATCGCGCCGATCAAGAACTGAACTGCCGGGGGCCGCTGGCTTCGTGGATCAGCCATCCCTAGCGTCCAGAACACTGCGTCGTCGCGCGCGTGCACGTTGAACTGGTGATTGATCGTCGCCCACCGTGGTCGCCGGCCTGTCCATGACCCCCGCTCTTTACAGGGCGTCCCGCGTCACCCGGAGGCGACGCCCGGTGATCTTGTCCGCATCGACCCGGAACCAGCACTGGCGCCGACCGGGCGCCCAGGTGATTAACGAGAGCTGGCGCAGCCTCTCGGAGGTCGGGTCGATGGCGTCGCCGATATAGGCGGCCCCGCCTTGAACCATCACGCTCCAGCCGATGCGGGTCGCCTCATCGACGTGGTCGACCTCGAATGCGACGACGCTGAACGCCGCCTGGTTCAGCACAGTGCCCTCCGCGGTCCGGAATAGAACCGTCTCGCCATCCAGCGCGTAGTTCACGGGCAGCACTTCGGGCCGCCCGTCGACGAGCAGGCCCAGCCGTCCGACGGACGCGGTGGCCAGCAGTCCCAAGCATTCCGTTCGGCTGAGTTCCTCCAGGCTGGCGACGAAGTCGGAGCCCGAGTCCTGCGGTGTGGCCACGGACGTACTCCTTGCTCTTCGACCGTCCGGTCGCTCCCAGCCTAGGCGTCTCACGGCTGGGCGGTCGAGCCGCTCGCGCAGCGAGCGGTATCGCTCGTTCTCACCGTAGCGGTGGGCCCGTTGGTCCGCGGCGTCTCCAAGAGCACCAGCAGGACGCCCAGATCTCACGTCTCATGTTCGGTCTGGCGGATTACGGCGACAGGACATATTGCA
>JANMQX010000040.1:0-7593 GCA_031370745.1 Ilumatobacteraceae bacterium | reverse complement strand
GCATGGCCCCGACGCCAACCCGGTATTCAGGTGATCTCGCTAGGGTGACGGTCGGATGCCTGCCATCACGTTCGTTCTCATCCTGGCCGCCGCGCTGTGCACCTTCGTGATTGCAGCGGTCGTCGTCGGGCGCGAGGCGCGGCGACTCGATTCGGTCGCTCCACGCTCGGTGTATGTCGTCGACGAGGCGGTGGAGTTCGTCGCCGAGTACTTGCCGGCCGGCACGCAGTCACGACTCACGCCGGATGAGTTGGAGCAGCTGCTCACGTTCCACATGCGCTGGTTGCACGCCAAAGGTCTGCAACCCGAGAATGTGGTCGATCGGCGACAGGACATCTCCACGCCTGTCGTCGTCAACGAGGACACGCTCACCGGGTACCTGTTCGGTGAGGCCGAACGCAACGGTATCGTTGTCCTCGATGACGTCGATGTGGTCAACGTCGTTGATGCTCACCACGCGTATTTCGAAGCGATCGGCGCCGTCGGCCCGATGGCGACCGACCCCGACGTCGGTTAGATCATCATGTTGAGGTTGTCGAGGATCCTTTGAGCGAGGATCTCGTCGCCCGATGTTGCGATGCGCTCGCTGATCAACCGAGCTGGCCGCCTGCCGGTGGCCAAGATGATGAACGTTTCGGAGTCGACGACGATCGTCGCCAGCGGTTCCCGAGCGGCGTGGTCGACGATGGCTGCACGACCACCGTTCACCTCGCAGACCACGCGTCGCTCCACGCCGCCGGTGATGTCGATGACCACCGCCCCGCCTTCGGGCGTGGCAGCCCGTTTGCCCACCACGATCGGGATCGTACGCAACAGTCGATCGATGGTGTGCTCTGCCGCCGGGCCGCTGAGATGGCCCGGTATGCCGACGGCGCGGCGCATGTCTTGCTCATGAATCCAGCAGTCGAGCACCCGGATGTTCAAGAAATCGGCCATGGTTCCCGGTCCTGTGGGGGTCGCCATCTGCGTGGCGAAATACTCGTCGTCCGCGCCGCGCAGCGTATTGACCCGCACCTCGACGAGTTCGTTCCACTCCGCCAGTACATCGGCACCGGAGTGCGCCCGCCTGGCTTCGACCTCGGCCTCGTTGAAGTGACCGATGGGGTTCTTGACGTGGTCTCCGACTGTCTCCGGTATCTCGGCGGCCGGTAGGCCCTGCAGCATCCGTTCCGTCCCGATGAGGTGCGCAAGGTTGTCTTGCACGGTCCAACCGGCGAGCTCGGTCGGCAGCTTCCATTGCCGCTCTGCGAGCTCGCCGCCCAGCGATGAGACCGATCGCCAGATCGTCTCGAGCTTGTCGATGGTGTCGATCGGGATCATGTGGATCTCACGGTGCCGGATTCTGGATAGTGGCCCACTGTCGGGCGGTGAGATACGGCTCGAACTCGCGGGCGATCATCCGCAAGTCGCTTTCGGTCTTGGGTGTCTTGATCTCGAACAGCCCCACGATCTCGGAATAGGCATTGCACATCCCCCATAGCTTCAAGGCCTCTGCGCCCGTTGGCGCCGGCACGACGACTGGGCCGAAGATCGCTCGTTCGTTTGGGAGGACGATGATCGGTACGCCGAACGCGCCGTACCGAGGCGCTGCGCGATCGTGATCAGCATGTACGTCGTCGTGTGTTGTTGCATCCGAAACAGCATCGTCCCACGCGGTCGAAGGGGCCCCGACCGACTCGAGCAGTTCGAGGGCGACTTCGCGATCGTAGAATCGCCGCCCTTCTACGTGCAGGGCCTGTCCACAGGCCTCGTACCAGCGATCACACAAGCCCATGTCGATGCGTCGCAGCCACGCGGCAACGCGCATGGGCGTCCATCCGTAGGCCAGCGGTCGCTCCCACGGATGCCGTTTGCCCTCAGGCCGATTGATCTCCTCGAGCGAGAAGAAGCGCCAGCGGATGTCGAGGCCGATCTGCGACCGGACGTCGCGTATCCACACCGATGTCTGGTAGGCCCACGGACACATCGGGTCGAAGTAGAACTCGATCTCGACGGGCACCGGCTCATCATCGCATCGAGGCAACGCCGCGCTAGCGTCGAGCGTCATGCAGCGACCCTCTCGCTTCGAGCACACCAGGTTCCTCGGTGACAAGCGCACCCAACTGGTCTACGACGTCGATAGCTGGGACGACCCTGACGTGATCAACGAGATCGTCGCCGCCGAAACGGGTCTGTGCTTCGGTCCCGACACTCTGGTCGAGGCACGCAATCGCGGATACGAACTAGCGAAGCAAGGCGCCATCCGTCGCCGCCGCAAGCCGAGAGCGTAAGCCCACGTGTGAACGGCGAGTTCCGCTCCGGCAACCTCACGCTGGCTCGGTACCTGGCGCGCCCCGCTGGTCGCCAAGGCCCGTTACCGGGGGTGATCCTTTGTCACGGATTCCCCATTGGGCCGCTCGATGCCCGCCAAAGTGGCGGCACCTTCCCGGAGTTGATCGACCGGATGGCCAACGAGCTCGGTTGGGCGGCGATGACGTTCAACTTCCGTGGATGTGGCAGCAGCGAAGGCGACTTCTCGCTGCAAGGTTGGGTCGACGATCTGCGTGCAGCGATCGACAACCTGATCCAGGAGGCGGGGCCGACCGGGATCTGGCTGGTCGGCACGAACACCGGCGGTTCGGTGGTCACCTGTGTCGCGGCCGACGACCCACGCGTGCGCGGCGCGGCGTTGCTCAGCCCGCGCGCCGACTTCGACGATTGGGCAGAGCAGCCACGGCGATTCCTCGAACATGCTCGCGACATCGGTGCCATCCGCACGCCGAGCTTCCCCCCGTCCTTCGACGAGTGGGCCAGGGAGTTGCGCCGCTTCCGCCCCGTCGACGCAGCCCGCAGGCTTGCGCCGCGGCCACTCTTGGTGATGCACGGCGACGACGACGACAGTGTGCCCACGGTCGATGCCCGGCAACTGGCCGAGGCTCATGGGGCAGCCGAACTCAGACTGATTCCCGGCGCCGGCCATCGGCTGCGTCTCGATCCACGCGCCGTCGCAGTGCTGCTCGGTTGGCTCGACCGCCAGCGTCAGGGCGAGGGTGATTCGTCGTAACCGTCGAGGTGCGTGCTGTGCCACTTCCATGCCGAGGCAACGATGTCGTCGAGGTCGTGGTGCGGGTGCCAGTCGAGCAACCTCGCGGCCCGAGTCGGGTCGGCATACACCGCGACTGGATCACCGGCGCGGCGAGGCGCGCCTTGCCATGGCACCAGCCGCCCCGTCAACCGTTCGGTGGCTGCGATGACCTCCATCACGCTGCTGCCGCGGCCGGTGCCGACGTTGAGTGCTGTCGAAGCTCCACCGGCGGACAGGTAGTCGAGCGCCTTGACATGAGCGTCTGCCAGATCGTCGACATGGATGTAGTCGCGAATGCATGTGCCATCCGGCGTGGGGTAGTCGTCGCCGAACACCTTCACGGGCGGTCGCTTCCCCAGCGTTGCCTTCATCACCAGAGGGATGAGGTTCATTGATTGTCGCCAGTCCTCGCCGATTCGGCTGTCGGCACTGGCACCGGCGGCGTTGAAGTAGCGCAAGCTCACCGACCGCAGCCCATGGCTGATGCCGTACCAGTGGAGGATGCGTTCAGTGATCGCTTTCGATTCGGCGTAGATGCTCTCGGGTTGGATGGATGCGTCTTCCGTGACGGGAACGATCGACGGGGTGCCGTATACGGAGCACGACGACGAGAAGACGATGTCGTTGACCCCGGCGGTGAGCATTGCCTCGACCAACTTCACTGTGCCGGTGACGTTGTTCAACCAGTACCGCGACGGCTGTTCCATCGATTCGCCGACGTTCTTGTAGGCGGCAAAATGCACGACGTGGGTGATGTCGCGTCGAGTGCACAGCTCGACGATCAAGTCGGGGTCGGCGATGTTGCCTTCGACAAGCTCCGCTTCGATCACGGCGTTGCGATGTCCGTACTCCATCGAATCGAGCACGACGACTTCGTGGCCCAACGCGGTGAGCCGGCGAACTGTGTGTGAGCCGATGTAGCCGGCGCCGCCGGTCACCAGGACACTCATCCGATGCCCTCCGCCTTGCGGAACCAGGCGATCATGCGGGTCAGTCCTTCGTGAAGTTCGATGGTCGGCTTCCACCCGTAGACCGCGCTGATCAGGCTGATGTCGGGGCAACGCTGGGCTGGATCGCCCTCGCGCTCCGGCGGCAAGGCGACGGTGATGATCGGGCTCGCCGACCCGGTGAGCTCGACCACCAGTGTGGCGAGTTGCCGGATGGTGAACTCGTTGGGGTTGCCGACGTTGATCGGACCGATGAGGTCCCCATCGAGCACGACCGTCAACCCGATGATCTCGTCGGCGACGTGACAGAAGCTGCGCGTCTGGGAGCCGTCACCGTGCAGGGTGATCGGCTCGCCGCGCAAGGCCTGCACGACCAACGTGTTGACGACTCGACCGTCGTCGGGACGCATGCGTTCGCCGTAGGTGTTGAAGATTCGAGCGATGCGAACGTCGAGTCCGTGCACACGGTGATACGCCATCGTGATGGCCTCGCTGAACCGTTTGGCCTCGTCGTAGCAGCTACGGGGACCGATCGAGCTGACGTTGCCCCAATAGGTCTCCGGCTGCGGGTGAACCAGCGGGTCGCCGTACACCTCGCTCGTCGAGGCCAGGAAGAAGCGGGCGTCGTGGGCCACTGCCATGTCGAGCAGGTTCCGTGTGCCGGTCGAGCCGACCGCCAAGATCTCCAGCGGCATCGTTGCAAAGTCGGCGGGCGAGGCCGGACTGGCCAGATCGAGAACGGCATCGAACTTGGCGTCGAAGCTCGGCAGCCGACGGGTGATGTCGTGTTCGATCAGCGTGAATCGCTCGTGGCCCGCGAGGTCGGCGATGTTCGAGCGCCGACCCGTGGCGAAGTTGTCGACCACCACGACTTCGTCGCCGCGATCAAGGAGAAGCTCCGCGAGATGGGAGCCGACGAAGCCACCACCACCAGCGAGCAGGTGACGCATCAGTCTTGTCGTGTTCTGGTCGGGGAAGGCATCTCAGCTTCCAGTGTCGTAGGTCAGGTGGGTGGATCCGCCGATCTTGTCGAGTGTCCACACCTCCGACGTCGTCGTCGATGTGAAGTTCAGTGCCTCCGGTTGTTCGTTCGTGTTCCAACCGGTTGTCAGTATGGCCTCGAGGTCGGCAGTGGCGACGGCGAAGTCGTGTGCGATGTCGTAGCTCAAACGCGTGTGATGCCGTGGGGATTCACCGAGCGCCGCGACGCCGTACTCGTAGGCAATGCTTGTCAACGAGCCACCAACAGTCACGGCGATTGCATCTTGGTTGAGGACTGCCGCTTGCAGTTCGGTGGGCATGTCGGCAAACGTGGGCACCGCTTTGTCGAACGAGTAGTCGCTTCGCTTGATTCGCACGATTCCGAGTTGATCGACGGCGCTCGCCTCGACTGTCCAGCCAGGAGGTTCGCCTTGCACCGTGGTCGGTTGGGCGTCGAAACCCTTGATCGTGACCGTGCCCTCCGTTCGCGTCGACGCAGTGACGCCGTAGGTCGGGCTGGGCGCAAGGGCGGTTTGGATGGCTGCCAACACGGTCTGCGGGTCGATCGATCCAGTGAGAAATGTTGCGGTCGTCGTGTTGATCCCGACGGTCCGTTCGAAGCCGAGCAGTCGTACATCGGGCCCACTGGGCACTGCCATCGGCGCGATCAACCACTGCTGCAATGTTGCGTTGGGATCGCCCGTGTATCCATGGTGGGCAGTGGCGAGCGCGTCGGCGTCGGCAGGGAAGGGCTTGTTGCCCAGCGCGATCGGGATGAGGATCGATGGATCCACCGGCACGAGGGTGGTGGCTGCAGCGAGCGTTGACGACGTGGGGGCGCTCGTCGGTGCAACCGTTGCGACGACGTTGGCCGGCTCGACGGATTCGGTGACCACCGGAGTCGCCCGTGTCGACAAGGGCTGAGCGCTGGGTGAGCTCGAGCACGCGACGAGCAATGCCGGCGTGGCAAGCCACAGTGATCGTGCCCTTGCCGGAGTCATGATGGCCGATTCTACGGTGTCAGCGGCCGATGCCCTGGTAATCGAAAGAGGCTCGGCGCCAGTCGTTTCTGTCCAAGAGGTTGCGAGCGTCGACGACTGCCCGACCAGCCATGGCCCCGGCAACCTGGTCGACGTCGAGCCAGCGGAACTCGTCCCATTCGGTCAGGACGGCGAGAACGTCGGCGCCTTTGCACGCTGTGTACGCAGTTTCGGAGATCGTGATGTCGGTCGGCAGCCCCGGTTTTGGGCCGTCGACGGTTGGGTCGTATGCCTGCACTGTCGCACCAGCGGCCACGACTCGTTTGATGATCGCCAACGAAGGAGAATCGCGCAGATCATCGGTGCGCGCCTTGAACGTGAGACCCCAGACGGCGACGGTCGCGTTGCTCAAATCGCCTCCCGCTGCGACGCGGATCTTGTCGGTGACTCGCTGGAACTGCTCCTCGTTGATCGTGATCACGCCATCGAGCAGATCGAAGTGGTAGCCAGCGTCTCGAGCAATCTTCAACAACGCCCGCGAGTCTTTCGGGAAGCAACTCCCACCCCATCCCGGGCCGGGGCGGAGGAAGTCTTGGCCGATCCGTTTGTCTGAGCCCATGCCGACGACGACGTCGTTGACATCGGCCCCCACGCCTTCGCAGATCGCGGCGATGGCGTTGATGAAGCTGAGTTTGGTTGCGAGGAACGCGTTTGCTGCGTACTTGATGGTCTCGGCCGATGCCGGATCAGTGACGATCACGGGAGCGCCGACGCCGTCGTACAACGATGCGACCTTCAACGCAGCGGCCTGGTCGTCGCAGCCGACAACCACTCGATCAGGCTTGAGGAAGTCCTGCACTGCGGAGCCTTCGCGCAAGAACTCGGGATTCGAGACCACCTTGACATCGGGCCGGCCCATCACCCGCTCGACAACCTTGGCGCTGCCGACGGGCACGGTCGATTTGTTGACGACCACGGCTTCGTACGGCAGGACCGGACCGACCTCGCGGGCGGCGGCTTCGATGTACGTGAGGTCGGCCGACCCGTCGTCGCCCTGCGGCGTCGGCACACACAGGAACGCGATCTCGCAATCGGCAGCAGCAACTGCCGCGCCCAGCACGAACGACAGTCGTCCCTCGGCGATGCCTTCCGCGACGAGATCCTGCAGTCCGAGTTCGACGATCGGGATCACTCCGCGACGCAGGCTCGCGATCTTGACCGGGTCGATGTCGGCGCAGACCACGTGGTGACCCATGTGAGCAAAGCATGCGCCGGTGGTGAGGCCCACATAGCCAGTGCCGATGACGGCGATCTTGGTCATGGGGTGGAGAGGTTTCCGCTAGGACCCGATCTTCACCGGAGGTGGCGCCGCGCCCTCATTCGATGTCCATCGAGTCAAACGTCAAGGTCAGTTCTTCGACCACGATGTCGCTGCAGTTGGCGTCGAGGGGCGTGGTGCGATAGTTCACGGGGAACGCGTTGCGGAAGTGCCAGGTCCACACTGGCGAGCGTTCTTCGTCGAGGAGGGTGATGCTGACGTTGCGATCGACGTTTGGCTGGCCCTCCCGAGCCTGCTTCCACCAGCCCCACAAGTCGGTCGAGCCGAGCAGCCCGCGCTTGA
>JANMQX010000031.1:0-2163 GCA_031370745.1 Ilumatobacteraceae bacterium | reverse complement strand
GTGTCGTGCATGCTGCGCGCCGGGTGGTCGGGTGGAAGGTTGAGGGCCTCGAAGTTGTACCAGTCGGTCTCGACATCGGGACCCTCGGCGACCTGGAACCCCAGTCCGATGAACACGTCCTCCAACCGTTCCCACGCCTGCGTGACGACATGAGCGTGGCCTCGCTTGGGTCGCGACATGACCTCGGTGAGATCGAATCGCTCCGCCGCCAACTGGACGACTCGCTCGGCTGCTGCCAACTCCCGGCGACGTTGTTGGAGGCCGGCTGCCACCGCCGCGGTCGCCTCGTTGACCGACTGGCCGGCCGCTCGTTTGTCTTCGACGGTCGCCAGCGCGCCGAGACCAGTCTTGAACGTAGCGAACGGCCCGCGTTTGCCGAGCAACTCGGCTTCGAGGGCGCGCACCTCGTCAGCCGTGGCTGCCTGCTCGACGCGGGCCAGCGCGGCGTCACCGGCACGCTTCACTTCTTCGATCATCTCAAGTGTCTCCTCGCGACATCACAGGGCATTGGGCGCACAGAACCCCCGAGCGGTGAGGCGGCGAGACGTCAGCGAGTCAGCGCGCAACCCCGAGCAACGCCCGGGGGCACCGAAATCGCCGATCGACCATCGCCTCATCCTAGACGGTGCTCCGTTGGCGAGCCACTTCAAATGCCAGCACCGTTGCAGCCATCGCGACGTTGAGGCTCTCGGTTGGGCCGGCGTGAGGAATGGTGATCCACTGGTCGATAGCCGCGTCGTCGTCGAGCCCGTGTGCCTCGTTGCCGACAACAACCGCGACCCGCCCGTGATAGACCGGATCCGTGTAGCGGTCGCCGCGGTGCGACGAGGTTCCGAGGCGGCGATATGCCGACAATGATTCGAGGGTGGCTTCCACGACGGGAACGCGAAACAGCGACCCGGCGCTGGCCCTGACCGCCTTCGGGTTGTAGGGATCGACGGACCCTGGTGTGAGCACTACCGCGTCGGCTCCCGCCGCTTCGGCAGACCGGATGATGGTGCCGGCGTTGCCGGGATCGGCGAGACGATCGGCGACGAGCACGAACGTCGCGCCGCCCGGCAACGTCGACGCGCGCATCGATACAACCGCCAAGACAGGCTGCGGCGATTCGGTCGAGGCAACACGCTCCATCACGTTGGGCGCCAACTGATGCTGTGGCACGTCGAGATCGACGACATTGTCGGGCGCGACGTAGCAATCTTCGACTTGCCAGCCGGCTTCGACTGCTTGACGCAGCAGACTCATGCCCTCGACGACGAACACACCTTCCTCGTAACGAGAACTGCGGCGCCCCAGGAGGCGCCGCAGTCGTTGAACCCTCTCGTTGGAGAACGTGAGTCCAGCAGTGTGGGGGGTGCTCAGAGAGCGGCCTTTGCGGCATCGGTCAGTGCGGTGAACGCAACGGGATCAGTGATGGCGAGATCGGCCATCACTTTGCGATCGACTTCGATGCCTGCGGCGTTGAGCCCAGCGATGAACCGGCTGTAGCTGATGTCGTTGAGGCGGCAAGCGGCGTTGATCCGCTGGATCCACAGACGCCGGAACTCGCCCTTCTTTGCACGACGGTCGCGGAAGGCATACTGCCCGCTCTTCATGACCTGTTCGTTGGCCGCCCGCACCGAGCGACTCTTGTTGCCGTAGTAGCCCTTGGCCCGCTCGAGCACCTGTTTGCGGTGCTTCTTCGAACCAACGGCGCGCTTTACACGAGCCATTTCACTCTCTCCTCATCAATCGATCTTGGGTCGTTCCTGGATTCAGCGTTCGCCGAGCAGGCGCTTGATCTTGCGGGCATCGCCAGGATGCACGCCAACCATCCCGTCGAGACGGCGGGTTTGTGTCGACGGCTTCTTCTCGAAGAGGTGTTGCCGGTTCTGCTGCAGGCGCATGAGCTTGCCCGTACCTGTTTTCCTGAACCGCTTCGCGGCCGTCTTGCTGGTCTTCATCTTTGGCATGGTGGATTCCTTCTCAGTGCGGACGATTCGTCCGCAATTTGCGATCGTGTTCGATCAGGCTGTTTCGGCCTGATCGGCTGGCTCATCGACGACCGGTGGTTCCGGCGCCTGAGCCAGCTCCTGCTGCACGGGTGACGATTCTTCGGCTGCGGTGGTGTCTGCGGCCGTGGAATCGTCGTGTGCCGCAGCTCTTGGTTCGTGCGGTTTCTTG
>JANMQX010000434.1:0-5064 GCA_031370745.1 Ilumatobacteraceae bacterium | reverse complement strand
GTCGCGCACGTCGAGCCGTGCGACCATCTGGGTGTACCTGTCAATCGTCTACCGTGCGTTCGACGCACGTCATGGCCTTGGATTGGTCAGACGACCGTGACTTTGAGAGCCTCGTCGCCCTTGCGACCCTGGCCCACTTCGAACTCCACCGTCTGGCCCTCTTCGAGGGAGCGGTAGCCATTGCCTTCGATGTTCGAGAAGTGCACGAACACGTCGGCACCGCCCTCTCGCGAAATGAAGCCGTAGCCCTTTTGGGCGTTGAAGAACTTCACGGTGCCGGTAGCCATTGCCTGTACTCCATATTGCTCGCTAGCCCAACGACCTGTAGGGCACTCAGCCACGACGCTAGCAACTGTGGAAACCGACGGTGACCGTCACCCAGAGTCCGGATCTGGTGGGTCGATCTGCCACGTGCGGTACAGGCGCACAAGATCGTCGAGCGCCTGCGGTTCGAGATCGTCCGGCTCGATCTGACCTGCTGCCTCGATGGTTTTCATGATCTGGGCGAGATATTCGGTGCAGTGTGGGCACCCGGCGAGATGCCGCTCGAGCCGCGACCGATCGCGTGCTGACAGCGCTCCTTCCAGATAATCCGTCATCAGTGCTACGGCTTGTTGGCACATCAGCCGGTTGCGTCGGCGCAGCAGCATGTCAGCTCCTTCCCATTTCGGTCTCGAGGATTCTGCGTACATGGGAACGAGCCCGGTGCAACAACACGCGCTGATTCCCGGCTGACACCCCCAGCAGATCGCACACCGCTGCGGAGTCGACCCCTTCGATGTCGCGCAGCACGAGGACCTGACGTTGGCCAGGCGGCAGTTGCGGCAGACATTCTTTGACGCGTTGGGCCACTTGTTTCGCCTCGACGCGTGCATCGACGGCATCCGACCACGGCTCGGGTGGTTGGTTCCACGCGCCCGAAGCGTCGAAGCGACCGTCGAGCCCATCACCGTCGCCGAGACGCTCGTTGCGGGGCTCGCGCGCCCCTGCCGACTTTGCTCGGTTGATGAGAATGTGAAACAGCCACGTCTTCACCGAGCTTCGACCCTCAAAGCCTTGGATTCCTCGGACCACACCGAGCCACGTGTCCTGCACAACCTCCTCGGCGATGGACCGTGTGGGTACGAGCGACTCGGCGAAACGCACGAGCCGCGTGTGGTAGCGACCGACGAGGCTCGCAAACGCCGCCTCCTCGCCGGCCCGCAACGCGTCGAGCAGATCCTCATCCGGGTCACTCACCACGGCCAGCGTAGATCGTCGAGGTGCTCTCGAGTGTGTCTCCGCCGAACGTCACGACTCGCGGTCTCCAGCACTCCTGTCGCGTTACGAGGCGACGTCACGGGCACTGGGCCGCACTCGGGTACCGTCTCGCGTGTGATTCGGAATCTTGAGCCCAGGCTCTACGTCGACCCGACGGCTTACCGGTCCGAACAGGACCGGATCTTCTGGCGCACCTGGCAGTTACTCGGCCCGGCCACACAGGTCGCCGCGGCTGGCGACTACGTCGCTGCCGAGATCGCCGCAGCCAAAGTGGTCGTCATCCGGGCCGACGACGGTGTGCTGCGCGCATTCCGCAATGTGTGCGTGCACCGTGGGGCTCGGCTCTTGGCAGAGGGCAACGGACACTGCCATGCGATTCAATGCCCGTACCACCACTGGGTGTATGGGCTCGATGGCACGCTGAAGCGCACGCCGTGGTTCGGAGAGGATCCTGACTTCGACATGGCCGACTGGCCGCTGCAACAGATCAGCGTCGACGAGTGGCGCGGGCTCTTGTTCGTCGCCATCGACCCGATCGAACCATTGCTGGCCAACCTCGGCGACACGATTGCCGTGCTTGCCGACGAACCGATCGAAACCTTTCGGTTGTATCGAACCGAACGATTGGTGTTCGATGCCAACTGGAAGATCTACGTCGACAACTTCATCGAGGGTTACCACATCCCCGGAATCCATCCCAGCTTCTACGCGGCGATCGACTTCGAGAAGTTCGAGACCGTCGCCATGGACAACGTGATCAAGATGACCGCGCCTCCGAAGGACGATCTGTTCTACCGGGGCACCTGGCTCACGACCTGGCCGAATTGGACGCTGTCGTTGTTCGAGGGTGGCATGAACACCTCGCGGGTCAACCCGCTCGACGAGGGTCGAACCGAACTCCTGTACCACTACTACTTCGCCGACCTCAGCGACCGCACCAAGGAGTCGCGGGACCGCGCCGTCGAAGGCAGTCTCGCCGTCGTCCGCGAAGACTTCGGGATTTGCGAGATCACGCACCAGAACTATGCCAGCGGCGGGTATCGCCCCGGACCGCTGAGCCCGCGTCATGAAGCTGGAGTCGCGTGGTTCCAGAACCGACTTGCTGAGATCCTGGCGTAGGTTCGCGGCACAATCGTGCGAGGATGCCTCGAACTTTGCTTCGATGATGAAGCTGGCTGGAATCACATCTTGGAGGCAGCCGCTTGCCGCGCGCGAGAACGACGCTGAGAAGGTCGGTTCGGCATCAGCAAACTGGTGCAGAGCTCAGGCCGGCACCGACAGGGTCAGCAGCTGGCGCAGTGCCTGGGCGATCGCTGCTCTGACCGGTGCGCCCGACGGGAGCATGTCGACTGCGGTCAGCGAGGTGTGGATGTGCCCCCGAGCGGCGATGTGCTCGACAGACACACCTGCCGCGGCGAGCGCTACGGCGTAGGCGGTGCCCTCGTCGCGCAGCGGATCGAGCTCGGCGGTAACGACGACCGCGGGCGGGAGCCCGGAGAGGTCGGCGGCCAGCAACGGTGACGCCAATGGGCTCTCCCGATCGCCCGGCTCGGCGTAGTGGTCCCAGAACCACTGCATGAGCGCCGTCGTGAGCCCGTAGCCCTGCCCGTTCTCGCGGTACGACGGCCGATCCAGATCAGTGCCGTCGGTGATGGGCGTGACGAGCAACTGGGCCACGATCGTTGGTCCGCCGGCATCGCGAGCGAGTTGGCTGACGACCGCTGCAAGATTTCCGCCGGCGCTCCAACCAGCCACCGCGAGCTGGCCCGCCACACCACCGAGGTCGACAGTGTGATCGGCGACCCAGCGCAACGCAGCGAACGCATCGTCGGCTGCTGCGGGAAAGGGCGATTCCGGTGCATGGCGGTAGTCGACGGAGACAACAACGGCGTCGGTGCGCACGCAGAGATCGCGGCAGAACGGCTCATCCGACTCGTGACTGCCGAGCACCCATCCGCCGCCGTGGTAGTACACGACGACGGGGTGCGGCCCCTGTGACGATGGACGGAAGAGGCGGTAACGCAGATCGCCTGCCGCGCCCGGCAACGTGCCGTCGACGATCTCGCCCACATCGGGTCCCGGCACGCGCTGCGTGGCCATAACGTCGAACAACGCACGGGCGTCGGCCGCCGACATCGTGTGCATTTCAGGGAGACCGAGACCTTCGATCAGCTCGAGCATGATCGCCACGTCGGGCTGGGCGCGGCGAACGATGCCGTCGCTGCGGTGCTCGCCGGCGGGGCCGCTCCGCACGAAGCCGAGATAGCCGTTCTGCACGACCTCGTCGCACACCGTTCGGTAGCGCCCGACGCCACCGATGTATGGCAGGAACACCCGCGGCTTGCCCGGAACGTTGGCGCCCATGTACCACGAGTTGGCTCGGGCGACGAGCGTGATGGCAACGAAGTCGTTGACATGCCGGGTCCAGCCGTCGACCGCTTCCTGCGTCGGTTCAATCGTTGTTTCCCCGAAGGCACGCAGGTCCCTGATGCAGTCTGCGATCCAATCAACGTGCTGCTCGATCGACACCATCATGTTCGACAACACCGATGGACTGCCGGGACCAGTGATCATGAACAGGTTGGGGAAGCGCGACACCATCAGACCGAGGTACGTCACGGGCCCGTCCCCCCATGCTTCGCGCAGTGTCACGCCATCGCGCCCAGTGATGTCGACACTGACGATCGCGCCGGTCATTGCATCGAAGCCAGTGGCGAACACGATCGCGTCGAATGCCAGCGACTCGTCGGCCAGATCGATGCCGGACGCCGTGATGGTCTCGATCGGTTCCCGGCGGAGATCGACCAGGCGCACGTTGGGGCGGTTGAACGTCTGGTAGTACCCGGTGTCGACGCACAACCGCTTCGTCCCGATCGGGTACGTCGTCGGGCACAACGCGTCAGCGGTCGTTGGGTCGTCGACGACGGCACGGATCTTGTTGCGTACGAACTCGGCGAGAAGCTCGTTGGCCGCCGCGTTGCTGAGGTGATCTGCGTAGGTGCTGAGGATCTCCATGATCCCACCGTGCTGCCACGCATTTTCATAGGTGGCGCGGCGCTCATCGTCAGATACTGCGAGCGCACTGAGCGTAGGTGCCGGCAGCGGCACTCCCGCGTTGGACCACTTCGCCGCTTCGCGGTACCCACCGCGATTCGTGCGCCAGGCTTCGAGCTTGGCATCGGGAACCGGGCCGTTGTTGGCCGGCATCGAGAAGTTCGGGGTGCGCTGGAAGACGGTCAGCTGTGCAGCCTGGCCGGCGATGATCGGGATGCACTGGATCGCCGAGGAACCGGTGCCGATGACGGCGACGCGCTTGCCCGAGAAGTCGACGCCATCGTGCGGCCAACGGCTGGTGAAGTAGACCTCGCCGCGGAACGCGTCGGTGCCGGGGATGTCGACCTCTTTGGGCACGGACAGACAACCAGTCGCCATGACGTAGAACCGGCAGCTCAGCTCCTCACCCTGCGAAGTGCGCAAACCCCAGCATTGCTCGCCGTCGTGCCACACCGCCCGTTCAACGCGGGTGTCGAAGGAGATGTCGCGGCGCAGGTCCAGCCGATCGGCCACATGCTGCGCATAACCGAGGATCTCGGGCTGGGGGGCGTACTTCTCGCTCCACCTCCACGTTTCGTCGAGCTCCGCGTCGAACGAGTACGAGTAGTCGACGCTGGGGACGTCGCAACGTGCCCCGGGATAACGGTTCCAGTACCAGGTGCCGCCGACATCCCCGCCGGCTTCGACGACTCGGGTGGTGAGGCCGAGCTGACGGAGGCGGTGCAAAAGGTACATACCGGCGAACCCGGC
>JANMQX010000418.1:0-3250 GCA_031370745.1 Ilumatobacteraceae bacterium | reverse complement strand
TGCGCCGGACTCGAGCACAGTTCGCCAGCTACAACGGCACCGCACCGATCGAAGCGTCCAGCGCGAACCGTGAACGGCACCGATTGAACCCGCGCGGCAACCGCCACTTGAACCACGCCATCCACATGATCGCCGTCACCCAAGTCGCCCACGACACACCCGGACGCGCCTACTACCTCCGCCGCCAAGCCGAAGGCAAGACCCGCAAAGAAGCACTCCGCGCGGTCAAGCGCAGGATCTCCGACGCCGTCTGGCGACAGCTTCAAATCGATTCCCGCGCCACAAGTTGATAGCGGGCCCGGGACGACAATCAGGGGCGACTCGTATCCAGCGCGGCCGGCGGAACTCTGAACACCGGCACTTTGGAAAAGTCAGTTCCCGGACCCAACCGCAACGATAATCCCGATCCAAGCCGCCGTCGACAGCGGCGTCACTCGACGCGCCCGAACCCTCCCGAGCTTCGCTCTTGACACAAAGAGGCTTCGTTCTGAGCATTCGCCGACGGCGACTGGAGCGTGGTTCTGCGCCGTCATTATGTGTCCCAGACCAGTACATGCGGGCGTCGGTTGGCTAGCAATGGACCGGGTTGTACGAGCAGGTCGAGCCCCATGCGCCCGCGTCGGCCGTCGGGACCGCGAAGGCTGAAGTTGAAGGGGACGAAGCTGAACCGATCGCTCGAGCACGCGATCCGGCGAATGTTTTGAGTCGCGAGCAATGCCCTTGCGTGCGTTCAACGCTCCATCAAGTCCAAGGATCGAGCCCGGCCTTCGACGCGATCACGCCGGCGGGGCCAGCTCCGAGATCGAGTACACGGTGTGCCCTGAAACAAGATGGGAGGTGCGCTCGGCGAACTCCGGTGTTCCGAGGAAGGTCGCCATCGCCTCCATGTCGACACCATAGAAAACGATCATCGCTGTCTTTTCGTCGGCTTGAGCAACGAGAGTTTCACCGCTAATAATCGCCTTGCGGGCCTCGGTGTCCTCATCGAAGACGACCCTCCAATCGTCGTAGCTCGACGTGAGGTGTGCGAGGAGCAAAATGTCCACGGTCGCCTTCTTCCGGTTGTGAGCACCCCATTTGGCGCTGCGGCACGTTACTCGCATGAGTCACCCCTACGGAACCACGAAGGCTGGATGTTCGTCAGCGCGGATGCTGACAGCTCGGACCAACATCCGAGTGTCGATCGTTACCCCGCCGCGGATGCCGATGCGCCTACTTGCGCGTCGAGGTTCTACAAGGCAGCCGTTGATCTGGACGAGCGTTCTGTGCGCTCAGTCGGTCCCGACCGTTAGCTCTACGCTCGTTCTGTCGAGTGCGGGGCGGGCAACTGTTGTTGGCGTGTGGCGTTGGCGATGAAGGTGGTCATGACACTTGTGGGGTCTGCCCAGAAAGCGGTGATCAACGTGGCGAGCTCGTCGGCGTTGGCGAGGATGGGTCCAACGTGGCCTTGGCCAGTGAGCTCCACCATTGCGGCGCGCGGCATCCGACTCGCCGCGGATCGCGCCTGTTCGACCGAGAGCATCGGATCGTTCCGGGGGGCCACCATCAGCGTTGGCACGTCGACGCGCGGAAGCCGCTCGGCGATGTCGGTGCGGTTGAGCATCACGGACACCATGGCTCGATACAGCCCGGTTCGCGGCGCGTCTCGGATTGAGCGGGCGATCATTGTCGTGTCGTCAGGTCGCTCTTTGACGAAGTCGGGCCCGAGGAGGACGCGTGAGACGTTGTTCACCAACAGCGGGACCGGACCGGCGAACCGGTAGGCCCAGACCATCGGAACGATCTTGATCCGCTCGCGACGTGAGAGCGGTTGGGTCGGTGTCGCGATCGTGACCAGACTGCGCAACCGTTCCGGCGATCGCGCCCCGAGCATTATCCCGACGTGTCCACCCCACGCATTGCCAACCCAGTCGACGGGATCACATACCTCCAACGCGTCCAGGACATCCGTCGCCGCTCCGACACAGTCCTCAAACTCGAAGTCCGCCGGTGGAACCGAACTGCCGCCGTGACCGGGACCATCGATCACGATCAACCGTCGACTGTCCCGCAGAAGCGGACGGAGCCGTGCCCATGATGTGGAGTCGACGAACAGGCTGTGCCACAGCACAGCGGGCGGCCCGTCCCCCTCGACTTCGACCTTGAGCCGACCGAGTCGGGTCGGCACCATCTCGCACGTCATTGACATCGCATCCTCCATTTACTTCGGTATCCGAAGTTTCGGTTTCCGTAGTATCATCCGTCGTCGTGACTACGTCAAGAGGCTTGCGCGCCGACCGCCAAGCGATCGGCCAACTGCTGGGACGCCTGCTGAGCGAGTTCCGTCGAGAACTCAGCGAGCCGATGGCCGAACACGGGTATGGCGACATCCGTCGACCCCATCTGCAGATCTGGGGCAACATCGGCTGGAACGGCATGCGGCTCACCGAACTCGCCGCCCGAGCGGAGCTGAGCCTCTCCGCCACGTCGGAGTTAGTCAACGAGCTCGAGCACCTCGGCTACCTGCACCGCATCCCTGACCCGCGAGACGGACGCGCCAAGCTGATCGTGCCAACAGACCGTGGCCACCAAGCTCTCAACGACGCCGGCATCCGCGTCGCCGAGATCGAGGAACACTGGGGCACCCTCGTCGGGCACGCCAAGTTCGACGAAGTCTGCTACCTCCTCGACAAGCTCCTCACAAAACTCACCACTACCCACGACGAGTGAGCGCGCCTGAGGCTATGCGCCGCCCCGGGGCGGTCGGCGTCTTTCCCGATCTCGCCCTCAGCGCGTCGCTGCGCCACTTCCATCAGGCCGTAGAGCCGATGCGCCTACTTGGCGCTGCCCAGGGTGAGCGATCTGTCGCGAATATGCGTGGGCGTTCTGCGTGGGCGGCGGGTCGACACGGGCGACTCCGACGCGAGCTTGTCTTCCAAAAGATAGCGGGCCGGGCTCAACGGCTGTTGATGGAACCAATGTTCTGGCCCCAGACGTGGACGATGGGCAGGGTTACGCGTGCGGGTTCCGGTGGGAGTTGGTCGCCGAACACCTCGGCGAGCAGTCCGTGGACAACAGGATGGAGCCGCTCCTCACTGAATCGTTCGCAGTCCTCCTGGGTTTGCCAGATGTCGATGTAGCGCAGCCCTCCCCCCGGCAGTTCGATCGCGAGGTGCACGATCAGGCCAGCCGGCGGCGTGTCGCCGAGACCGTCAGAGATCGTTCGATAGAACCCGGCATCGATGGGCACGTCCTGGGTGTACGCGTACAC
>JANMQX010000415.1:0-1533 GCA_031370745.1 Ilumatobacteraceae bacterium | reverse complement strand
CGACGAAAAAGGTCAGCCGCTGATCTTCCAAGACACGATGAGCGGCCTGGCCAGCACAGGCGCGTACTTCTTCGATGTTCTGCACCTCGACGACGAGTCGCTGATCGATCATCCGCTGCGAAGTCGAAGATCGGCTTTGGAGCGGTTGTTGCCGGCAACGTCGCGCCTGCCGTCGATCGTCACGGCCGACGCCGCCGACGCCGAAGCCTTCTCCGCCAACGCTGTTGCTACCGGGCATGAGGGTGTGATGGTCAAGGCAATCGAGTCGCTCTACGAAGCCGGCCGGCGGGGCACAGGGTGGCGCAAGGTCAAGCCGGTGCACACGCTCGACCTCGTCGTGCTTGCAGCCGAATGGGGGCACGGCCGGCGCGCCGGGTGGCTCAGCAACGTGCATCTCGGAGCCCGAGGGGCAGACGGCTTTGTGATGGTCGGCAAGACGTTCAAGGGCATGACCGATGACTTGCTGCGCTGGCAGACCGACCAGCTCCAGCACATTGCCGTGGCAAGCGAGGGCCATACTGTGCATGTCCGACCCGAGCTTGTGGTCGAGATCGCCATCGATGGCGTACAACGATCGACTCGCTATCCCGGTGGTGTAGCGCTGCGATTCGCTCGGGTCCGTCGTTATCGTCTCGCCAAGACGGCGCAGGAGGCCGACACGATCGAGCGGGTACAAGGGATGCTCGGCGGTGTTCACTGAGGGTATGGTCGCGCACGCCATGGCGACCTTGCGCTTCAACTTCGGGACGATGGGTTCTGGCAAGAGCACAATGGCCTTACAGATCCACCACAACCTCGCAAGTCGTCAGCTGTACGGGCTGCTGCTGACCAAGCTCGATCGAGAGGGTGCCCAAGTCACCAGTCGCCTTGGTGTTGCTGCCGAGGCGGTCGAAGTCGTGCCTGAACTCGATCTCTACAAGCTTGCTGTCGTCCATTGGCCGATCCACTACATGGTGTGCGACGAGGTGCAGTTCTACACCGTGCAGCAATGCGACCAATTGGGGCGAGCGGTCGATGATCTCGGCGTCGACGTGTTTGCGTTTGGTCTGATCACCGACTTACGCGGCGAGCTGTTCGACGGCACCAAGCGGATGTTGGAGATCGCCGACGAGCGGGTGCCGATGCAGGTCGAAGCGCGGTGCTGGTGTGGTGCACGTGCCACGCACAACGCCCGCGTCGTCAACGGGGAAGTCGTCTACGAAGGTGACACCGTGGTCGTCGGTGACACCGGCACGGCAGGCGACCAGCCGTTGTTCGGCGACGTCGTGCGCTACGAGTTGTTGTGCCGCCTGCACTACCGCCAAGGCGAGCTCGGCGTCTGACCGCTCGAGTAACCCGTGTCTAGATGTCGGGATTGATCATCCAGGCCAGCATGCGCATGTCGTCCTTGCGTGGTGGAAAACTACCCACGCGATCGGCGACCTGCTGGCGTAGCCACGGCATCGCCGCGGCCATCCTCGTACCCGGGCAGAGCGTCGCACCGATCCCGCGATGCCCGACGATGTTCGGAAACACCAGCTTGGTCGAATCCGT
>JANMQX010000414.1:0-1899 GCA_031370745.1 Ilumatobacteraceae bacterium | reverse complement strand
GAGCAGCGCAGAGACCTGAGCCCGTTCGTAGGCGATCGTGCTGCCCTCTGGGTCGTGTTCGTCGTCAGTCGAGGTGAGCTCGGCGGCGTCGACGATGCCGGCGAAGCTCGCCTGCAAGTTGGCGATCTGGTCGCCTACGCGGCCGCGCTCGATCTCGATGGCCTCGCGGAGACGAGCTGCCTCGGCGTCGTTCACCGAGTCACGCCTTGATCGCGGTGATCACATGGGCGCGTATGGCACCGTCGACGTCGATGGGTCCGAAACGGTCGCCGATCGCGGTGGTGGCGACGGTCGTGGCCTCGGCCAGGCCACCGGGAGCACGCGCCTCGATCTCGTTGCGCAGCGGTGAGCCCTGGCAGAAGCCGATTGCAGGCATCGCGCACGTCGCCGCCTTGCTTCGGGCGCCGACCGTGTCGATCGTCGACGTCGGGTCGAATCCCGCAGCCAGGACATCGGCACGAATGATGTCGATGTTGTTGTAGGCATAAGGTGTGCGAGGCAGGAACTGCGGGGGATCGTGCGCGAAAACCGTGGCCACCGCCTGGGTGACGACGTTTGCGAAATCGTTGTGCTCGATGCTGTCCCACACATTGAACAGCGCGACGCCGCCGGGCCGCAGCACCCGACGCATCTCGGTGTACGCCGTCCGGCGGTCGGGGAAGAACATCACCCCGAACTGGCAGACGATCGCGTCGAACGATTCGTCGTCGAACGGGAGGCTGACGGCGTCAGCCTGGCGCCACGTCACCGGTCGAGAGGTCCCGATGTTTGCCGCATGATCGATCATCGGTTGGTTCAAATCGGTCGCGGTGATCGCCGCGATCTCGATCAAACGTGACGCCAGTGCGCGTGTCACGACGCCTGTGCCGGCCGCCAACTCCAACACCGACGATGGTTCGCGTTCGACCACCCGGTTGACAAGATCGTCGGCGTAGGGCTGAAAGATCAGTGGAACGAGGTAGCGCTCGTAGAGATCCGGGATCGACCCGGCGAAGACCACATCGGCTTGATGGTTGACCATGCCCACAGGATTCCACATCCATCACCAACCAAGCCGGAGGTTGCAGTAGGCGCGGGTGATCCAAGGTGCCGGCAGACGAATAAACTCCGGTTTTCACGTGGAAGGGAGCAACGGGGAACAACGTACCCCGTACAAAGGACGGGAGGCGGGTAGTCCGCGGCACACTGGGGGCATGCTCGGCAAAATCGGGGTGTGGCGCCACGTGGTGGCGTTGGGAGCGGTTGGCGGAACCGCCGTGCTGGCCGCCACCGGTGTGATCGGAAGTGGAACGCACGACGAGCGGTTCGACTCGAAGGTCGTCAGCGTGCAACCGCACGGCACCGATGGGCTGCGTATCCGCGAAGTGGTCGATGAGGATTTCGGCAGCAAGAACCGCCACGGTTATCAGCGAGTCATCCCGATCGACTTCGGTGAGCCGACTGACATCGAGGCGTCGTCGCCCGATGCCGACGCAACCGTCAATCTCGACTCGGTCGCCGACGGACTGCGCATTCGCCTTGGAGATCCCAACAAGACGTTCAGTGGACAGCATCGTTATTTTCTTGCGTACACGCTGCCGAACGCTCAGCTATCGGCCGGCGAACTCGCGCTCGATGTCATCGGGACGGACGAGACGTTGGAGACCACCCGGTTCGAAGTGGTCGTTGCTGGGATGGCTTTGCTCGACCCAACGTGCAACGTGGGCGTGGCCGGGACCATCGGCGGTTGCAAACTCGCGCTAGATAGCGAGGTCTATCGGACGGTCATCAGTCCGCTGAAGAACCGTCAGGGAATCACGATCGGCGGCACGATCACCGGCGTTCTCCCCGTCGCCGCGGTATCGGATCCTGCGATTCCGAAGCGACGCGCCGACAACCGACTTCGGCTCGCGCTGGGGT
>JANMQX010000396.1:0-14536 GCA_031370745.1 Ilumatobacteraceae bacterium | reverse complement strand
GTTGCGTCAGCGCGAGCGCAATGCACGCCACTGTGGTGAACCATGTTTGGCGCGCAGCAGATACAGCGTCGGCACGATCATGTTCCATTCGCACGGGAAGCCGTTGAACCAGTGGTCAGATGTCATCTGATCGGTTCGCGACATCCACAGTGCCGACATGAACAGCACGAAGGCGCCGATGTACAGCGATGCGCCGTTCGGCAACATGTTGAACTGGTGCAAGAAGATGACCGGGACCACGATGCAGGTGACGAAGTCGACGATCAGGTCGAGGGTGTACCCGTCGATTCGCGGCACGTGGTCGCAAACCTTCCATGCTCTCGCCGCAGGCCCGTCGACGCCGTCGAGCACCATTGCCACGGCCAGCCACAACACGGCCGCGCGCGGCTGCTTGTCGGACACCGCGATGATCCCGAGCATGCCGCAGATCGCCCCGCTGGCGGTGACGCAATGTACGAACCACCCCTTGGCGATGGGGTGACGAAGTGCAGCTACCGCTGCGTCCCCTGCGTTGGACATCGACAACACTCCTCGTGGTCGGGTGGCTTTCCTGCGTCGCCACCCGCTGGAGCCTTCATGCTAACGGCTTTTGGCGAGCGGGTCGGCAGATAGCGTGCCGAGCGATGCGGGACCGGCTGCGCGGCACAACCTACGAATTGTGCGGAGCCGCCGTGCGCTCAGCGTGGAAGCGGATCAGCTGGTGGGGGGCGATCGGGCCGCGCAGCGCGGCCGGCCGGCGATTCGGAAGGTTCGGCGACAACAGCATCATCTGTTTTCCGGCGAACGCGATCTTCAACGAGCAGTACATCCACATCGGTGCGGGCACGATGATCGGCCCTGACGTCACGTTGTCGGCGGGGATGATGCCCGGCCAGCAGTGTCTGACCGAGTCAGTCGTGCGCATTGGCGATCGGTGCTTGATCGGCAAAGGCAGCGGGATCGTCGGCCATCTGTCGATCGACATCGGGAACGACGTGTGGACCGGCCACAACGTCTACATCACCGACCAGAACCACGGCTACGAAGACATCAGCCGTCCGATCTCGGCGCAGACAATGCCCGAGCTGCCGGTGGTGATCGGGGACGGGGCGTGGCTCGGCGTCGGGACCGTCGTGTTGCCAGGTGCCCGGATCGGCCGCCACGTCACGGTCGGAGCGAACTCGGTGGTGACCGGCGAGCTGCCCGACTACTGCGTTGCTGCCGGTGCACCGGCCACGGTGATCCGCCGGTACGTCGACGGCGAGGGCTGGGTACGGCGTTAGTCAGAAGACCCAGATCAAACGTCGCCGCCGAGTTCGCCTGGCGGCATGCAGTGCGTGATTGCATTTCCGGTGGTGAAGTCGATGACCGTGTTCGTCACCGGGCTGCCGTTCACCAACGACTCTCGGTACGGCTCGAGGTCGAACGCGCGCAACCGGGCGGTGTATGCCCTGCGGTCGCCGATGATCTCGCGGTAGTACTTCATGAAGACCGTGACGCGCTCGCGGTCCTTGTCGCCGGCCAGCGGCAACGCAGCGACGTCGTCGAGCATTCCCTCGAGGATGTCGGTGGCGTGATCGACGATGTCGGCGCGCTGGATCATCTGGGCATGGGTCGGATTGGTGATGTAGCCCTGCGTCGTGTCCTGGAGAGCCAGCCGTCGCCGCTCGGCGCTCGCACAGATGTGATCAGCCGAAGTTCGCCAGCCCTTGTCGGTGACGAAGTAGACCCCTTCTTTCGTCGCGAAGCCGAACGCATACACCCACATCGCCGCGATCAGACTGCAGATCAGCACCAGGACCGCTGTCACCCAACGCCGTTGCTTTCGCCCGGGAGCAGCAACTGCTGTCTCGATCACGATGGCTTCCGCAGGCGATAGCTGATCGCCAGCTGAGTCAGTGCGCCGCCAATGCCGGCGAATGCGGCGACGACGGCGCCGGTCCAGCCGTGCCAGTTGATTCCAGCCGCACGGTCGAGCGACCAACGCCCCGGACCGAGCATGGCGATGACGAATGCGGTCACCGCGATCGAAGCGCAGTACTCCCAGCCCTGACCCTCTTTGAAGATGAAGAATCCGACGTTCCAGTGCGCGACGACGATGGCGACGATCATCACTCCCATCATCCCCGCAGCGGCCAGCGGAGTGAGAAAGCCGAGTGCCATCAACACGCCGCTGCCGACCTCTGTTGTCGCTGCAAGCCGGGCCTGCCAGCGCGGCCAGCGCATACCGATGGCCTCGAACCACGTGGCCGTTCCGCTGAGCCCGCCAGGGCCGAAGAACTTGTTGTAGCCGTGGTACGCGAGGAACAGTCCGAACACTGCACGCAGGATCAGAAGGCCGGCGTTGAACTGATTCACGGGGCTCAACGCTACGGCACCATCCGTCGAGATGGCATATTCCTGGGTGGAGAGCCGGGTCGCTCTGATAGAACCACTGCACGTGAATTCGGCCATGGCCGGTGTCAACGACGACACCAACGACGGTGCCGGCAACGGTGCTCGGAACACAGTGGGCAAGGCGCCCAGCAGGGTGCCCAAGCGGGGCGACGTCACCATCGTCGCGGCCGACGCCAGTCGTCTCACTCAAGCATTCCGGTTGATTCGCGGCCTTTTACGGCACCACAAGCGGCTGTTCTTCACCGCCGTCGGCTGTGCAGCGGTATACGCGGCGTGCACAGTGTTCTCGTCCGTCGTCGTCCGCCTCATCATCGACAAGGTCATCGTGCCGCGGTTCGACGTTGGACACGTCACCACCCGGCGGGTTGTCGGCACCCTCGGGCTCTTGGTCATCGTCGGCGTCGTTCGTGCCGTCGGCGTGGTGGGCCGGCGCATGTGGGCGGGACGCACTGCCTGGCGTGTGACCGAGTCCCTGACCGCAGAGGTCATCGAGCGTGTCGTCGCGCAGCCCGTGCCATGGCATCGGCAACAGCGAACGGGCGACATCATCACCCGCGCCGGCGTCGACGCCGAGGCCGCGACTCACGTGTTGAACCCGCTGCCGTTTGCATCGAGCGTCGTGCTGATGCTGGTACTCGCAGCGGTGTGGCTGTTGATCACCGACATCTGGCTGGGCCTCGCGGCGGTGGCGGTATTCCCGCTGCTGATCGCGCTCAACCTCACGTATCAGCGACGAGTCGACAAGTTCTACGACGCCGCTCAAGAAGAGCTCGGCAAGCTCAGCGAGGCTGTTCACGAGAGCTTCGACGGTGTCACCGTTGTCAAGTCGTTCGGCGCCGAGAGTCGCGAGACGGACCGCCTGTCGGTGATCGCTTCCCGGTTGCGAAATGCCCGGCTCGGGGCGATCAACCTGCGCAGCACGTTCGAGGCATTGCTCGACGGTGTGCCCACGATCGTCAACATCTTCCTTCTGGTTGCCGGCGCGTACCGCGTGCGCAGCGGGGCGATGACCATTGGCGAGCTCACCAGCTTCATCTACCTCTTCACGCTGCTGGTGTTCCCGTTGCGCCTCATCGGCTTTGCGTTGTCAGAACTGCCGTACTCCATCGCCGGTTGGAACCGCATCCGCGAGTTGCTCGACCAACCACTCATGTCCGATCCCGCGCTCACGCTGCGACGTCATCCGAGCAACAGCATCGAGCTGCACAACGTCACCTACGACCACGACAGCAGCCGCGAGGTGCTGCGCGGTGTCGAGGCGACGATCCCGGGTGGTCGCACGGTCGCCGTCGTCGGTTCGACCGGCTCGGGCAAGACCACGTTGCTGCACCTGATCGCCGGGTTGATCGCCGTCGATCATGGGTCCATCACCGTGCCTGACCAGGGTTGCGCGCTTGTGTTTCAGGAGCCCTTCCTGCTAGCCGGATCGGTACGCGACAACGTGGCAATGGGTCGAGAGGTCAGTGACGACGAGATTCGAACGGCGCTGCGCGCCTCCGAGGCAGGTTTCGTCGACGACTTTGCCGACGGTCTCAGCACCATTGTCGGTGAACGAGGTGTCGGCCTCAGCGGCGGGCAGCGGCAACGCATCGCGCTGGCGCGAGCCCTCGTCGGTCGACCGGTGGCCCTGCTGCTCGACGATACGACCTCCTCACTGGATCCGGGAACCGAGGCGCGAGTGTTGGCCAATCTTCGCGGCACCTTGCGCGACGCCACAGTCGTTGCCGTTGCGTCGCGTCCGTCGACCATCGCCTTGGCCGACGACGTCTTGTATCTGGCCGACGGCCAAGTCGTGGCCCATGGGCGCCACGACGACCTGTTGATCTCGGTGCCGGAGTACCGCCGCTTGATGGAGGCGTTCGAGCATGAACGCGCCGAGCAAGTTGTGGAGGTGCTGCCATGACCGAGCCACAGAGCCGGTGGACGGCTGTGCAGATGATCGGCAAGGGTGTCGATGCCGCCCCGGCATTGCGACGAGGCATCGGTGCAACGTTCGGCCTCGCCATGATCGGCTCCGGCGGCCGGGTGGTGGTACCGATCCTGGTGCAGCAGGCGATCGACCGCGGCCTACAAAAAGACAGGGTCAATGTCGGCGCGGTCACCGTGCTCGGTCTGATCGGCCTGGCCGTGATCGTCGTCGCAACGATCGCCCAGCGCACCGCCGTGGCGCGCCTCGGTCGGCGTAGCGAAGAGGCCTTGTACACGCTGCGCGTGCGGTTGTTCGAACACATCCATCGCCTGAGCCTTGCCGACCATGGAGAGGAACGAAAGGGTGCGCTCGTCGCCAGAGTGACGAGCGACGTCGAGACGCTGTCGCAGTTCTTCTCGTGGGGAGCCTTGGCGTGGCTGCTCGACGGCACCTTGATGGTGATGGTGGCCGGTGTGATGCTGGCCTACGACTGGATATTGGCGCTCGTCGCGTTCGCGACAGCCGCACCGCTGGCGTTCGTGCTGCGCAGCGTGCAGCGCCATCTCGTCGCGGCCTATGACACGGCCAGATCGCGCAACGCCGACGTGCTCACGTCGGTCAGCGAAGTGGTGTCAGGTTCGGAAACACTTCAGGCCTACGGCGCCGGCGACCACTACGCAACGTTGACCAAACGTTCCAGCCACCAGCGCTCCAACGCTTTCATCCGGGCCAACACAATTGGTGCGTTCCTCTTCCCGTCGGGCGAGGTCTTCAGTGTGCTCACCGTCGCCGCTGTCGTCAGTGTTGGCGTCATTCGCGGCCCTGGCAGCGGACTGACGTCGGGCGCGCTTGTCGGATTCATCTTCCTGACCTACCGGTTCCTCGAGCCCATCGCAGAGTTCACCGAGGTGATCGACCAGACCCAGACTGCTGTGGCCGGGCTTCGTCGTGTGCTCGGTGTGCTCGACAACCCGATCGGGCCTCCCGAGCCGGCGCATCCGGTCACGCTGCCGCTGGGAATGCTGGGGGTCAGCATCGAGAACGTCACCTTCGGCTATCGCAGCCGCGGCGACGAGGACGAAGCAACGGTCTTGTTCGACGTCAACGCCGAGATCCCCGCTGGGCAGCAGGTTGCACTCGTCGGCGAGACCGGTTCGGGCAAGACCACGCTCGGCCGTCTGATCGCCCGCTTCGCGGATCCGATCATCGGCACGGTTCGTCTCGGTGGTGTGCCGCTGACTGCGGTCGCCAACGACGAGTTGCGCACACGGCTCGTCGTGGTTCCACAGGAGCCATTTCTGTTCGACGGCACCATCGCCGCCAACCTTGGTTTTGCCCGGCCGATGTTGAGCATCCCAAACCTCGAGCAGGCGATCGTCGAACTCGACCTCAGCGATTGGCTGGAGACACTTCCCGATGGGCTGTTCACCCAGGTCGGCCAGCGAGGAGACCAACTCTCTGCGGGTGAGCGTCAGCTCGTCGCGTTGGTCAGGGCTTCCTTGGTCGATCCCGATGTCTTGGTGCTCGACGAAGCGACTTCATCGGTCGACGCGCTCACCGAGGTGCGCATCGGCAGGGCCCTCGACAAGTTGGCGGCAGGTCGCACGACGATCGCCATTGCTCACCGGCTCTCCACCGCGGCTCGCGCCGATCGGGTGATGGTCCTCGAACACGGCCGCCTCGTCGAGGACGGCCCGCATGCCGAACTGCTGCTGGCAAATGGACCATATTCGAGGATGTACGACGCGTGGATCGCGGCCACCGCCTCAGCTCAGTAGCTCAGCTCTGTAGGTCGACGCCGAATGGAAGCGGACCGAAAACGTTGGCGACGCTGCACTCGGCAGCGGTTCCGGTGGCCCGGGCAGACACGGTCCAGGTTGCGGTCGCATCGGGCTGCACGTTTCGTACCGATGAAGTTGCGGCTTGTGGATGGTTGGTGCCGTCGTCGAAGTCGACGACGATGCGATAGTCGTGCACGCGGTCGTCGAGGTTGTGAATCCTGCCGCGCAGCGTTGCCGTCCCATTGGCCACCACGCAGGGTTGATCGACGAACACCTCGTTCGGTCCAGGGTTGGCGAACCCTCGAACCTCGCGCACGACGGCCTGGGTGAAGAAGAAGCCTCCGACGCACGCTGCCAACGCGAACGGTGACAGCGCCAAGCCCGCTACCGCGAAGCCTCGTCCATAGCCGTCTTGGCTCCGGGCAGCCTGCAGGCCGAGCACACCCAACACGATCGCGGCGATTGCCGCGCCGGTCGCCAACACGAAGATGAACGGGATCCAGCCGACGCCCACAGCAGAGATGCCGAGTACGAACGCGGCGATTGCCTTGCCGCGCGAACGGTGCTGCGCTGCCCATCGCGGACCGATCTGCGGCGCGATCTGAGCGGGCGGGGAGTCGACGTATCGTTGGCCGTCGACGGAGACGTCGGACGTCCATTGCACGCCGTTGAAGTACCGGTACTCGTAGCGTCCCAGCGGGTCGTGATGCCAGCCGGGTGGGGTGGCAGGGGTGTTCACGCCCTGCAACGCTACCCGCAGGCGTATGGTCGTTGCCGATGGAGCAGCTCGCTCCACCGACCGGCCCGCGCATTGATATGCACTCCTGGTGAAGCCCGCTCTATGATCCGTGACCCATGGAGATCGTCCTCATTCGTCACGGAGAACCGGAATGGGTGCGTGATGGACTCAATGTCGTCGACCCTCCGCTGACGGAACGCGGGCTTCGTCAGGCCGAGTGCGTTGCAGGAGCGCTCGACGGTGAGGAGTTCGACGAGATCCTCATCTCTCCACTGCTGCGCCCGCGCATGACCGCGGCGCCGCTGTTGGCCAAGCGTGGCGCCGGCGAGGTGATCGAAACATTCCTCGAAGAGATCCGCGAGCCCAACTGGCATGGCAGCCCTGCCGAACTGGCCAGGAAAGCGTACGAGGAGGAGCGGTCGCGGGCAGCCTCGGCGCGCTGGGAAGGGGTTGTCGGCGGCGAGCCCTCACGCGACTTTGTCGAGCGGGTCCGCGCCGGGGCGACCGAGTTCCTGGCGGCGCGCGGCGTCTACCGCACCAAGCAAACACTTCCGGTCTGGCACATGGACCATTCCGAGCGCCGAATTGCGATCTTCGCCCACGCCGGCACCAACGGCGTGCTGTTGTGCCATCTGTTGGGCCTCGAGCCGGTGCCATGGGAATGGGATCGCTTCGTCACAGGTCACGCCTCGATCACGCGATTGACCTCGATCGAGTTGGGCGACGGCCACACGTTCAGCCTCACGAAGCTGTCAGATGTCGAGCACCTCGCCGTCGATGATCGGACTGGCTGGTCGGGCTAGCGCCAGGTACAGCGCATTCGCTTGATGCCGTTGATGAACGCACTCTGCAGGTAGTCGGGCTCGGTGGTGATGACCAGATTCGGCAACCGCGTGCGGATCTCGTCGAAGATCACGGCGATCTCGCGACGCGCCAGGTTGGCGCCGAGACAGAAGTGCGGACCGCCGGCCCCGAACCCGACCTGCTGGGGTTGCAGCGGTCGGGCGATGTCGAAGTCGTCGGCATTCGCGAACACAGTCTCATCGCGGTTGGCCGAGTTGTACCACAGCACCACCTTCTGTCCGGCGGAGATCTTGGTGTTGTGCAGGACGACGTCTTCGGCGACGGTGCGGCGGAAGTGATTGACGGGTGTCGAGCACCTGTCGATCTCGTCGACCGCGGTCCTGACGTGTCCGTCGTAGTCGTCGAACCACGACCGGCGCTGATCGGGGTTGTCGGTGAGCAATTTCATCCCGTGGGCGATGGCGTTACGGGTGGTCTCGTTGCCGGCGACAGCGAGGAGGATGAAGAACGAACCGAACTCCTGTGGCGTCAATCGTTCGCCGTCGACCTCGGCGTGCATCATCACGGAGGCGATGTCATCGCCGGGATCAGCTCGCCGTTCCTCGCCCAACTTCTGGGCGTACATGAACATCTGCATCAGCACACCCATCAACTGCTCGAAGGAGCCGACGTATTCGGGATCACCGACGCCGAGGATGACGTTTGTCCACTGGAAGACCTGCGCTTCATCCTCAGGAGGGATGCCCATCATCTCGCAGATGATCTGCAGCGGAAGCGGGGCGGCGATCTGCTCGACGAAGTCGCATTCGCCGTCGGGGAACTGTTCGAGCAGACGGTCGATGATCGCAGTCGCCTTGGTGCGCACATACCCCTCGACCTGAGTGATGTGCTTCGGCGTGAATCCCTTGGCGACGATGCTGCGGAGCCGGAAGTGCCGCGGGTCGTCCATCGCGATCATCGACCCGATGAACTCGTTCATCTCCTGCGGGATGTCGCCGATGTTGACGCCGCGGCCGCTGATGAAGACCTGCGGATTGCGACTGGCTGCCCAGACATCCTCGTGGCGGGTGACGGCCCAGTAGCCAGGTCCCTTTGGAAGCGGGCTGCCCTCGAACTCCCACTCGTCGTAGAACACCAACTCGTCGGCTGCACGCAGCGCGTCAAAAGCGGCGTGCCGGAAGTCGCGCGGCGCAATCCAGAACTCGGGATCGGAAAGTTCGAATGTGCCGAGTGCGACATCGGTGACCATGGCTGGGAGCGTACCGATGGGGCCCCTTCACCGTAGGCTCGTGGCATGCTGACGTTTCCGGAGATCGAGCGGGCCCTGGTGGTGACCGCTCATCCCGACGACGTCGATTTCGGCGCCGCCGGCACTGTGGCGATGTTGACCGACGCCGGTGTCGAAGTGAGCTATTGCATCGTCACCGATGGCGACGCCGGCGGTAGCGATCGGGCAATGGCTCGACA
The DNA here is from genome assembly GCA_031370745.1 of Ilumatobacteraceae bacterium. Classification (GTDB taxonomy): domain Bacteria; phylum Actinomycetota; class Acidimicrobiia; order Acidimicrobiales; family Ilumatobacteraceae; genus JAENVT01. Next base: position 5,460 of record JANMQX010000396.1, on the reverse strand, counting down.
TGACGTGGCCATGTTGCGCCGCAAAGAGCAGACTGACGCGGCCAAGATCGTCGGCGTCACTCAGCTGTTCTTTCTCGGGTACGGCGACGGTCGTCTCCAGGTGACGCTGCAACTGCGCGCCGACATCAGCGCGGTCATCCGTCAGGTGCGACCTCGCGTCGTGATCGCGCAATCGCCAGAGCGCATTCTTGATCGCATCTACTCCAGCCATCCAGACCACATCGCGGCAGGCGAAGCAACACTGTGCGCCGTCTATCCGGATGCTCGCAATCCGTTTGCCTTCCCTGAGCTCTTCCAAGAGGAAATCGAGCCGTGGGCAGTCGACGAGGTGTGGGTGCAAGGCGGGGGCAACGGAACACATTCGATCGACGTCACCTCTGGCGTCGATCGCAAGATCACTGCGCTGATGTGTCATGTCAGCCAGCACACCGACCCGCGGCGCACCGAGACGATGGTCCGCGAGTGGATGGCCAACACTGCCAAGCAGTTCGATCTACCCGACGGCGCCTCGGCCGAGACGTTTCGCGTCGTCGACACCCGATAACTTTCATTCGACAACAAGCGTCATCAAGGGGAACCATCATGACTGAAGCCGTTATCGTCGCCACCGCCCGCAGCCCGATCGGTCGCGCCAACAAAGGTTCCCTCGTCAGCTTGCGCCCCGACGACATGTCGGCGCAGATCATCGAGGCGCTGATGAAGAAGGTGCCCCAGGTGCAGGGCGCCGATGTCGACGATCTGATGATGGGCATCGGCCAACCGGCGGGCGAGGGCGGCTTCAACATTGCCCGGGTCGTCGCCGTGCTCGCCGGCCTCGACGATGTTCCCGGCGTCACCATCAACCGCTATTGCTCGTCGAGTTTGCAGACCATTCGCATGGCGTTCCACGCCATCAAGGCCGGCGAGGGCGACTGCTTCATCGCCGTCGGTGTCGAGACGGTCAGCCGTTACTCATCGGGCGCCAGCGATGTGGCTCCCAACGCCATCTTCAAACCCTCGGGCGAGCGCACCAAGTTACGGGCCCAGGGCGGCCAGCCGACGTGGTCGCCGCCGGCAGGCTTGCCCGACATGTACATCGCCATGGGTCAGACTGCAGAAAACGTCGTCGAGGTCGAAGGCGTGACTCGCGAGGAGATGGACCGGTTCGGTGTGCGTTCCCAGAACCTTGCGTGTGAGTTTGCCGACAACGGGTTCTTCGACAACGAGATCACCCCGCTCGTGCTCGAAGACGGCACGGTGGTCAGCAAGGACGACGGCCCGCGGCCGGGCACGAACTACGAGACCGTCAGTCAGTTGAAGCCCGTGTTCCGTCCCGAGGGCACCATCACGGCCGGCAACGCCTGCCCCCTGAACGACGGCGCTGCCGCGGTGATGGTGATGAGCGACACAAAGGCCAAGCAACTGGGCATCACCCCCTTGGCTCGGATCGTCAGCTCCGGTGTCACGGGGATCAATCCGGAGATCATGGGCCTCGGCCCCATCGAAGCCTGCAGGCAAGCGCTTGCACGCGCTGGCATGACCATCGACCAGATCGATCTCGTCGAGATCAACGAAGCCTTCGCCGCCCAAGTGATCCCCTCGGCCAAGCACCTCGGCATCCCGATGGACAAGCTCAACGTCCACGGCGGCGCGATCGCGCTTGGTCATCCGTTTGGGATGACGGGGGCCAGGATCATGACAACCCTCATCAACGGCTTGCAGTACGAAGACAAGACCTACGGCCTGGAAAGCATGTGCGTCGGCGGTGGTCAAGGCATGGCCATGATCATCGAACGCCTGAGCTGAGAGGTTCGGCTAGTCGCCGTTGCGATACTCGGCGCGAACGCGGATGATCTCGGGTTCGTTGGGCAGTTGGATCGCCCGCACGATGTAGTGCTGATCGGCAGTCATCAGCTCCGCCAACGCCCAGCACGCGTCGGACTCCCGTTTGCCGTCGCCAATCGGGTGCAACTCGTCGACGTCGAGGCCAGCAGAGTCGGCCTCGGCATGCCACAGCGCGACCAGCCCACGACGCAGGTCGGGATCATCGATCAGATCTGCGCCGCGCAGGCACAGTTCGACGCTGGTGATCGTCACCGGTTGCAACTCGGAGCGGTTGACGACATCGCCGCTGAGCTCACCGTCGAGCATGACCACTATTGGGCCGCCATTGCCTGCGACGCCACCGACGAAGCCGTAACGAATCAACGGCCAGCCGTCGTCGCCGGTCGTCTCGAACCGGACTCGATCGCCTGGCCGATACATCACGCCGAGGCCTCGGCCAATATGGCGTCGCTGAAGGTGGGCCACAGGTTCAAGGCTTCTTCGGCCCATTCATCGAATGAGCGATCGGTCAGGGCAAGGCAGGCCACCCCCACGGCAGGATCCACCCACATGAAGGTACCGGCGCCGCCGAAATGTCCAAACGTTGACGGCGAGTTCGTCGTGCCCGTCCAGTGAGGTTGTTTGGCGCCGCGGATCTCGAATCCCAGTCCCCAGGGGCATGGCGAGTAGCGGCCGACGCCCGGAACGATCCCGCTGAGCTCCGGGTACTGGATCGTCGCCGCCTCAGCGCCCGAGGCCCGCGAGATCAATGTCGGCGAGCGCACCTCGGTGACGAACTTGACGAGATCGGTGGTCGTGCTCCACATTCGATGCGCGGGGGATCCGTGCAGCGCGGTCGACGTCATGCCCAGCGGCTGAAACACCGCCTCGCTCAGATACGCCTCGAACGTCATGGCGGCGGCGTCGGCGATCGACTGCGCAGCTCTCTCGATTCCGGTGTTCGAGTAGATCCGCGTGCGCTCGGGCCTGGCGATCGGCTCTGCGCCGTCGAATGGGTAGCCACCGGCATGGGAGAGCAGGTGTCGCAGAGTGCAGCCTGGCTGACCGACAGGTTGGTCGAGCGCGACAATGCCCTCCTCCACGGCGACGAGGCATGCCCACGTGGTGATCGTCTTGGCCACGGAAGCGATGCGAAATTGACGGTTTTGGTCACCCGTGGTGTCAACTGTCCCGTTCGGATGGACCACCGCGGCGGCCACGTTGGCGACCGGCCAGGTATCGATCAGCTGGAGCGCCTGCACCGGGTCTTCAGGCGAGGCCGGTGCTGCGCAGCATCTCGGCTACCTGAAACGCCAGATCGAGGCTCTGGCGGGCATTCAGCCGTGGGTCGCAGACTGTCTGGTAGCGGTCGTCGAGTTGGCTGTCGAGAATCTTGTCGGCGCCGCCGACGCACTCGGTGACGTTGTCGCCAGTCAATTCGACATGGATCCCGCCGGGCCACGTGCCCTCGGCGGTGTGCGCCGCAACGAAACCGCTGATCTCCGCGCAGATGTGATCGAAATCGCGCGTCTTGCGGCCTGACCCTGACGTGAACGTGTTGGCGTGCATCGGATCGCAGGCCCACACCACCGGCTGCCCAGCTTCGCGCACCGCCCGAAGCAACGGGCGCAGACCGTCTTCGATGTTGTCGGCACCCATGCGGGAGATGAGCGTCAACCGGCCGGGAATTCTTGCCGGGTTCAGTTTGTCGCAGAGCTCCAGCACGAAGTCGGCCGACGTGCCTGGCCCGATCTTGCACCCGACCGGGTTGCCCACGCCACGGAGAAACTCGATGTGAGCGCCGTCGAGTTGGCGGGTGCGTTCACCGATCCACAGCATGTGAGCCGAGCAGTCGTACCAGCCGCCGCCGAGTGAATCCTGCCGCGTCAGGGCTTCCTCGTAGCCGAGCAGCAAGGCCTCGTGACTGGTGTAAAAGTCGACTTCACGAAGCGTCTGGTGACTCTCGGTGTCGACACCGCAGGCCCGCATGAACCGCAGAGCGCGATCGATCTCGGCAGCGAGTTGGTCGTAGGCGCGGCCCTCCGGACTGGTGGCGACGAACTCCTGCGTCCAGGCATGCAGCCGGCCGAGGTCGGCGAAACCGCCCTTTGTGAATGCCCGCAACAGATTGAGCGTCGACGCCGACTGATGGTAAGCCTGCACAAGCCGATCGGCCGACGGCACTCGAGCGGCCTCGGTCGGATTGGGGTCGTTGACGATGTGTCCCCGGAACGTCGGCAGATCGAGATCGCCGATCCGTTCGAACGCGGCAGACCGTGGTTTGGCGAACTGACCGGCGATGCGGCCGACCTTCACCACAGGGACTCCGAGCGAATAGGTGAGTACCACGGCCATCTGCAGGATGACGCGCAACTTCTCGCGAATGTTGACCGCCGAGAAGTCGTCGAAGCTCTCGGCGCAATCGCCGGCCTGCAGCAAGAATGCGTTGCCGGCGGCGACGTGGCCGAGGGTGGTCTGCAGCGAACGCGCTTCGCCCGCAAAGACGAGCGGGGGATAGGACGCGATCTGCTTCAGGGCTCGATCGAGATCGCCCTGATCAGGCCAATCCGGTTGCTGCTCGGCAGGAAACCCCTGCCACGACGATGGTGTCCACGCCTTTGCCACGCAGCAATGCTAACGGTGACCTGACGCTGCGCTTCGACCAATTGTCGTCGACACGCGAAGAGGGCAAGTCACCGTCTCCCGGTGGTACCGGATGTCTCGTGACTTGCCCTTCGCAATTGGTGCGACGAATTACGCAGCGAGGATTCGAACGGCATCTTCGCGGAGCCCGGCGACTGCCCGGCTGACGAGACGACGTGCGGCCTCGGCGGTGACGCCAAGGTTCTCGCCGACTTCGCGAAAACTCTTGCGCTCGCCGTCGAGCAGACCGAAGCGAGCTTCGATGGCGTAGCGGGCCCGCTTGTCGAGCGTGCCGAGCAGTTCGTCGAGCAACTCGCTGTCGACCATGGCCATCACAGCATCTTCCGGCGTGCCGTCTCCGTTGGCCATCAGATCGCCGAGCGTGGCATCGCCATCGTCACCGATCGTCTTGTCGAGCGACACCGGCGTCGTGAGACGGTGCAGTTCGGCGTTGCCGAGGTCGAGGGTCTCGCCGTCGCCCGAGGCCTGACGCAGGGCAGCACGGAGGCTGGCCGAGCGATCGCCCGGGATGCGGATGAGACTGGCCTTCTGGTCGAGGGCCCGGCCGATGGCCTGGCGGATCCAGAAGGTTGCGTAGGTGGAGAACTTGAAACCTCGGCGCCAGTCGAACTTGTCGACTGCGTGCTCGAGGCCCAGGTTGCCCTCTTGGATGAGGTCGAGGAGATCCATTCCCTGCGGCAGCGGGTACCGGCGGGCGATGGAGACGACGAGGCGGAGGTTGGACCGGATAAAGCGATCCTTGGCGTCAGCGGCGGCGGCGACAGCTGCTTTCAGTGCCGCCCCCTTCTCGCCTTTGGCGAGACGCTCGGCCGCATCGCGGCCGGCTTCGATGACGCGGGACAGCTGACGCTCTTCTTCAGCGTTCAGCAGCGAAACTTTTCCGATGTCATTCAGGTAGAGACCGATAGAGTCATTCATGGCAATTGTTCTCAACTTCTTTGTGTGTTTGCGTATTCCAGGGGCATACTGTGCCGGTTGACACGTGCCTGGGGC
>JANMQX010000362.1:0-9066 GCA_031370745.1 Ilumatobacteraceae bacterium | reverse complement strand
GTGATCGCCGGCGACGGCTGTTTCGAGGAAGGCATCAGCCACGAGGCTGCGTCGCTGGCCGGTCACCAGCGTCTTGGCAACCTGATCTGCATCTACGACGACAACCACATCACCATCGATGGCAACACGTCGCTCAGCTACAGCGACGACGTCGGCATGCGTTTCGAAGCCTACGGATGGAACGTCGTGCACCTTGGCGAGATGGCAGACGATTGCGATGCGTTGGAGGCCGCACTCAACAACGCCAAAGCGGTGACCGACAAGCCGTCACTGCTGATCCTCCGAAGTCACATAGCCGCGCCGAGCCCCGACTGGACTGATCATCACGAGGCGCACGGCAATCCGTTCACGGCAGAGGACGTCACCCGCACCAAGGAGGTGATGGGGATTCCCGACGAATCGTTCTGGGCACCACCTGAACTGGTCTCGGCGTACCGCACGCTTGCCGCCGAGCGAGGCAAGGTGGAGTTCGATGAATGGTCGAAGCGCAAGCACGCGTCCACACTCGACAATGCGGCATGGGACGCATGTTGGGATGCAACCGGGATCACCGGTTGGGAAGAAGCGCTGCCGATCTTCGAACAGGGCGACAAGGTTGCTACTCGCGTCGCGATCGAGAAGGCGTTCAACGCGTCACTCGAGGGCGTGCCAGGCCTGTTGGCCGGCGCAGCAGACCTGACGGGCAACACCGGCACGAAACTGGCCGACCAACTCCCCCAGTCGTTCGATCACCCCGGCGGCCGGCAGATGTACTACGGAATCCGGGAACACGCAATGGGATCGACGATGGTCGGGATGGCCAAACACGGCGGGGTTCTCCCTGCCGGCGGCACCTTCTTCGTCTTCGTCGACTACATGCGCCCGTCGGTGCGGCTCGCCGCGCTCAGCCAGGCCAAGGTGATCTTCGTGTGGACGCACGACTCGGTCGGTGTCGGCGAGGACGGTCCGACCCATCAGCCGATCGAACAACTCGCCACGCTGCGGGCCATCCCGCACCTGCAGGTCATCCGTCCGGCAGATGCCAACGAGACGGTCGCAGCATGGAAGGCAGCCGTTGCGCATGACGGCCCCACCGCGTTGGTGCTCAGTCGTCAGGCAGTCACCGTCTGCACCGACGGATCCGCAGTCGAGACTGGAGCCGCAATCGTTCGTCAGACCGACAATCCGCAGGTGGTACTCGTTGGTACCGGCAGTGAGGTCTCGCTGTGCGTCGAGGCCTTCGAACTGCTGTCGACCGCCGGGATTCGGGCGAACGTCGTCAGCATGCCGTCGTGGGATCGGTTCGCAGCCCAGAGCGCCAGCTATCAGGACAACGTGCTGCCCGCCGGATTGCCGGTGCTGTCGGTCGAGGCCGCGGTCACGTTCGGGTGGGAGCGCTACGCCGACGAGTCGATCGGGATCGACCGTTTCGGTGCCAGTGCACCTGGGAATGTGGTCATGGACAAGTTGGGAATCAACGTCGCCAACGTCGTGGCAGCCGCCACCAGGTTGGCTCAGGCAAAGGGGTAATCATGGATCGTCTCGCCCACCTGTATCACGAGTTCGGGCAAAGCCCGTGGCTCGACAACCTCAAACGTGGCTACATCACGTCCGGTCAACTCAGCCACTTGGTCGACCGAGGCATCCGCGGTCTCACCAGCAACCCGACGATCTTCCAGAAGGCCATCCAGGGCTCGCCCGACTACGACGAGCAGTTCAAGAAGTTGGCCGCCGCCGAGCATCCGATCATCGACGACTACTGGGCGCTGGTGCTGGCCGACATCAACGGCGCCCTCGATGTTTTTGCCGAGTTGTACCACGACAGCCACGCCGCCGACGGCTACGTCAGCGTCGAGGTCGCCCCCGATCTGGCTCACGACAGTGCAGGTACCGAGGCTGCCGCCCGGCACCTCCACGAGCAGATCCACCGGCCGAATCTGATGGTGAAGATCCCTGCAACGGCAGAAGGCGTTCCTGCCATTCACGCCATGATCGCCGAAGGGCGGAACATCAACGTCACGTTGATCTTTAGCCTTGATCGCTACCAGCAAGTGATCGAGGCCTACATACGAGGTTTAGAGTTGTATGCCGCACAGCCCGGTGCTGACCTGTCGAGGGTTGCCAGCGTGGCCAGCTTCTTCATCAGTCGGGTCGACACCGAGATCGATCAACGCCTCGACACGATCGGTTCGCCCGAGGCTCTGGAGCTTCGTGGCAAGGGAGCCGTCGCCCAAGGCAAGCTGGCCTATCAGATCTTCCAGAGGGCGTTCAGCGGACATCGGTGGGAGGCACTGAAAGCCAAAGGCGCCGTCGTGCAGCGGCCACTGTGGGCCAGTACTTCCACCAAGAACCCGGCCTACCCCGACACCTTGTACGTCGACGAGTTGATCGGGCCCGACACGGTCAACACGTTGCCCGAGGCCACGATCGAGGCATTTGCGGATCACGGGCAGCTGGCCCGTCGAGTCGACGCAGATCTCGATCAAGCGCAGGCGGCGTGGCGGGACTTGGCCGAAGTCGGCGTCGACCTCGACGACGTCGCCGCCAAACTCGAGCGCGAAGGTGTGTCGAGCTTTCAAAAGAGCTTCGACGAGCTGCTCGCGGCCCTCGAGACAAAGGCCACCGAGCTACGCGCGTGAACGACACGTCTATCGAAGAATTGCTCGATGAGATGGATCTGGGTCGCAACCGGCGCCTTGGCCAGCAACTCATCGAGTCGGCGTTCGCCCTGCTGAACGACAAGCCCAACATCCTCGATCTGAAGATTGCCGGGGCGGCGCTGGAAGAGATGCGCGAGGCGTTCAAGATGTTCGCACCGTTCCGCGACGTGCCGAAAGTGACCATCTTCGGGTCCGCCCGCACGCAGATGGCCGATCCCCTGTACATGCAAGCCCGCGACGTCGCGTCCAAGCTCGCCGAGGCCGGCTGGATGGTGGTCACCGGTGCTGGTCCGGGCATCATGCAGGCAGCCATGGAAGGTGCGGGACGCGACAATTCGATCGGAGTCTCGATCCGTCTGCCGTTCGAACAGGGCGCCAACCCGGTGATCGCCGGCGACGTGAAGTACGTCAGCATGAAGTACTTCTTCACCCGCAAGCTGATGTTGATCAAAGAGAGCAAGGGCTTTGTGTGCCTTCCAGGCGGTTTCGGAACGCTGGACGAGACATTCGAACTGCTGACCCTGACCCAAACCGGCAAGGGCTTGCCGGTGCCGATCGTCTTGCTCGACACCCCTGGCGACCCTTACTGGGAAACCGTCCACGACTTCGTCGGTCATCAGCTCGTCGAACGCGGCCTTGTCGCCGCCGCCGACACCGAGCTGTACCTCGTGACCGACGAATGCCAGGCGGCGGTCGACGAGGTGCTCGGCTTCTACAGGAACTTCGACTCGATCCGCTACGTCGGGCATGTTGTCGTGATGCGACTGAAGCAGGCGCCCACCGACACACAGTTGGCGATGCTCAACGACAAGTTCAGCAGTCAGTGCGCCGCAGGTGGGATTGCCCGGGCCACGCCGTTCGAACCTGAACGCAGGGAGAACGACAAGCTCGACCTGGCCCGCATCACGTTCACCTTGGCAAATCACAGCAGCGGCGTGTTGCGGGAACTGATCGACAACGTCAACTCATTCGTCGACGGCTGAGGTCCCCCGGAGGAGATGAATGGCCTTCTCGACCGCCCGTCGAGCCTGGGTGAGCCGCTTGTCATCGGGTGGCCGCGCTCGGCCTTCCGCCGACGCTTCGCGAAGCTGGTCGAACGTGATCTGATCGAGATCGTCGACCACAGCCTGTAAGCGGTCGACCAGATCGTCGTATCGGCTGCCGGTCACAACGCCTCTGCGACCAGATCCATCGGGTGCTTGACGTTGACGCCCGCAGCTCCCAAGTGAAAGGCGCAGCCGGGATTGGCGCTGGCGACAACCTGCGGGCCGGCTCGTTCGATGGCAGCCAACTTGCGGTCCCTGATCTCGCCGGCGAGTTCGGGCTGCAACGCGGAGTACGCGCCACCGGCGCCGCAGCACAAACCCTCGTCGTCGAGTTCGACGATGTCTGCAACTGCCGACAGCACGGTTCGTACCGGTAAGTGAGCGCGCTGCACATGGCGCAGGTGGCACGGGTCTTGAACTGTCACCGGTCCGAGTCGACGGCGCACCGGCAGGCGGTCGATCAGGGGTGCTACGAACTCACTGGCATCTTGGACGCGGGCGCTGAACCGCGCTGCCTCAGGAGTTCCGAGCAGGTGCCCGTAGTCCTTCAACGCGGCGCCACAGCCAGCCGAATTGACCACGATCGGCGCATCGCCCGGCATCGAATGCATCACCCGCTCGGCCAAAACCTTGGCCTCGTTGATCAGGCCGGCGTGAATGTGCAATGCACCACAACATGCACCCCCCGAGCTCGGCGTGCTGTGGGTGACACCGATCGAGTCCAAGACCTTGGCAGTGCTGCGATGCGTTTGGCGCTGCCAAGCGTCCATGACGCAGCCGGTGAACAACCAGGATTCGCCACCTGTCGACGCAGGTAACGGGCCGCGACGAATTGCCAGCTTCGGCAAACCCATCTTCGCCGGTACGAGGTGCAGGCGTTGGGCGACTGCGATCATTGTCGAGCCGAACAACAGGAGACGGTGCCGCCCGAGCACGCGATACCCGAGGCGCTGCCACCAGGGGGTCATTCGGTTGGTGGCCGTCAGGGTGTCTCGGGTGCCCTCCATGAGCCGACCGAACGGCACGCCACTGGGGCAGGCCGGTTCGCAGCCGCGGCACTGCACGCACGTCTCCATGAAGCGCACGAAGTCGTCGGTGATCGGCGCATCGTCGAATTGAACCGACCGCATTGCCGAGATTCGCCCGCGTGGCGAGAGCGCCTCCTCGCCGGTCACACGAAAGGTGGGACAGTGCGGCAGGCACAGCCCACAGCTCACGCACGTGCTCAAGTCATTGTCGTCGAGATGAAGTTTCACGATGCTCCCAACGTACCCGTAACGTCGCTGCCAGCATGCCTGAGGGTCACACACTTCACCGAATTGCGGTCGATCATTCCACGATCCTGCGCGGCAAGCGCGTTGCTGTCTCGTCGCCGCAAGGTCGCTTCGCCGCCGCAGCGGAGTTGGTCGACGGTGTCCGTCTGGAGGAGATCGAAGCCTACGGAAAGCATCTCTTCTACTTCTGGGCCAATGCGCTCGTCGGGCACGTACATCTCGGTCTGTTCGGCAGGTTTCGGGTCTACAGCGATCGCGGGCCGGTGGATGCACCGACCGTCCGGATGCGGATGGTGGTCCCGAAGTCGACGATCGACCTCATCGGCCCCACCGATTGCACGATCGGCACGGCGGAGGATCGCGACCGCATCGTCGCCCGTCTCGGTCCGGATCCGTTGCGCGAAGATGCCGACCCCAAGATGGCCTACGCCGCCATCGTCCGCCGTACTACCCCGATCGGCCAGCTGTTACTCGACCAAAAGGTGATCAGCGGTCTCGGCAACGTCTACCGGGCCGAGGCGCTGTTCGTCGACCACATCAACCCGATGCGCCCCGGCAACCAGATCACGCCCGACGAATTCGCGGCCCTGTGGGACACGATCGTGCAGATGCTGCGACGAGGCTTTGCCGAAGACCGAATCGTGACGCTGGACCGTGACGAGTTCGACGTGCCCAGCGGTCTCGCCCGGCGCGGAGAAACCACCTACGTCTACCACCGCGACATCTGCCTGCGCTGCGGCTCGCCGATCCTGACCGTGGAGCTCGGCGGGCGCGCCTGTTACTACTGTCCGGTCGACCAGCCGTTCTGACTACTGTGCGGTCCACTGAGGGGCATCGTGTTCACCACGCCAGAACTGCAATCGCAATTCGGCTTCCTCGGCCGCTGCCGGATTCTCGCGCGCGGCGCGAACCCGCATCAGGGTCGCCGCGACCAGTCGCAGTTCGGCGACCGCCTGAGCGACAGGATCATCGGACATCGACCGCCCGTAGCCCTGGGCAAAGGATTCGTAGATGCCCGGCTCCCCACTCCACCGCTGGGTCCAAGTCATCAGCGGGGCATGATCCCAAGCGGCAGGGCCACAACACAGCAGATCCCAGTCGAGCAGCACCGGACCGTCGGCGGACTGGATCACGTTTCCCGGATGTACGTCGCCATGACAGACCATCAACGGTCGACCGCGTTGATCGGTCAGCATGGGCAGACTGCGGGCGATTGCCGTGTCGATGGCACGACGCGAGCGACGGTCGAGATCGCTCGCCAGCTCGGAGATGAGCGACGCAAAGTTCCACCATGGGAAATCCCCGCAGAACGGCAGCGGGTAGGCGGACGGAATCTGCCCACTGTCGGTGCGATGGAGGTTGGCGATCATTTCGCCGACGGCGTGCCATTCGATGGGGCCAACCTCGTCGATCGCGGCGATCGCAAAGACCGCCTGCTCACCGTGGACGAACGCCTCGTTGTGCAGGTACCGCGGCACGCGAAGCCCGATTCGAGTCAGGACGAGTCCGAGAGAGATCGCTCCGTCGGGATCGGCCGTGGGGTGGCTGACACGCAGCAACACGCCGTCGCCAGCCGTGAAGATCGCGTTCATGCCCATCCGCAACAACTGCGGACTGCCGAACCCCCAGTGATCTGCCGCCCGTTCTGCCGACGAGGTCACCGAGTCGATAGTGCCCGGAGGTGCGGCGACGAAGGGCAGATCAGCCGATGCTGACACCGGGATTGAGCCGTCCGCCGGGATCGAACTCGGCCTTGATGCGCCGGGTGAGGTTGGAGACGGACGATTCGAGAGGCTGGATCGACGGCACAGGGTCGGCGTGGTGCACGACGCCGACGCCGACCTCGGCAACGAATTCCCCGATGAGTGAACCGACTGCGGATGGAGCCACGACCCGCCTGCTTCCCGCTGGCAACGGCGGTGGCCCATCGCACGCGGCGAGCGAGCAGGCGGCCGCTTGGGCATCGACATCGGCAGCATCGCCTTCCAACAGGGCCCACACTTGCGAGCCGTTCCACAACACCGACGTCGGTCGGTAGAGGCGGGTGAAGATCGGGAATGGATCGTCGGCTTGAACGGTGAACCATTGTGAGTGCTGCGGCCGAGGTCGGGTGCGGATGATGACGTCGCCGAGGAATCCCAACGTTCCGCGCGCTCCGATCAACAGACGGCACAGGTCGAAGCCACTGACGTTCTTCACGGTTGGCCCACCGGCCTGCACGACCTGGCCTCGATCGGAGACGTAACAGGTCTGCAGCAACACGTCGCGGACGGGGCCAAAGCCCAGGCGGCGAACACCGCTGTGCCCAACCGAAAGGGCCCCACCAACCGTTCCGCCCGGCGGCAGGGCAACACACTGGCGCACCTCCCCCAGCGCAGCATCGACCTCGTCAACCGGTGTGCCGGCACCACAGCGCATCGTCATCTCGTCGGCCTGTATCCACTCGATCCCCGACGGCGCCCGCACGCTGCGCACGCCGGGAACTGGGCCGCCGCGCATGCCGAGGCCGGTGATGGTGACCGGGCCGGATGTGCCGACATCGTCGGCAAACGCCGTCAGATCCACGCACCCTCCGGCACGTGCTGCAGGTCGGCGCACGACGCCGCTGTTGGCAGCACTTTGTTGGGGTTGGCCAGGCCGGTCGTGTCGAACGCCCGCCTCAGACGAGCCTGCGCTTCGAGATCGATCTCACTGAACATGAGCGGCATGAAGTCGCGCTTCTCGAGTCCGATGCCGTGCTCGCCCGACAACACTCCCCCGGCTGCCACCGACACGCGGACGATCTCTTCGCCGGCGGCGTGGACGCGATCCATGACGCCGGGTTCGCGCTTGTCGAACACCAGCAGCGGGTGCAGGTTGCCGTCGCCGGCGTGAAACACGTTCATCACCAGCAACTGATGGCGTTCGACGATTTCGTAGACCTGACGAAGCACTTCGGGAAGTCGTCGACGAGGCACCACGGTGTCGTGCAGGTAGTAATTCGGCTTGATACGAGCGATGGCGCCAAAGGCATTCTTGCGTGCCTTCCACAGCAGTGCCCGTTCCGCTTCGTCCTTGGCGATCCGCACCGTGCCAGCTCCGTGGGCAGTGCCGATCGCGACGATCTGCTGCACGTCGGCTTCGACGCCGTGCGGCAAGCCGGCGACCTCTACCAAGAGGATGGCCGCAGCATCGACCGGCAGCCCGGCATGGAGGTACTCCTCCACGGCGCGGATGCAGAGTTGATCCATCATCTCCAACGCCGCGGGCACCATGCCGGCTGCGATGATCGCGCTGACCGTCTCTGCGCCGTCCTCGACGCTGGTGAAATCCATCAACATCGTGCGCACCGCCGGCGGATTCTGTGTGAGGCGTACGCACACCTTCGTGGCGATGCCGCACATCCCCTCGGTGCCCACGAACGCGCCGCGGAGGTCGTAGCCCAACGACTCCGCTTCCTCACCGCCCAGCTGCACGATCTCCCCGTCCGGCAGGACGACTTCGAGGCCGAGTACGTGCGCGGTGGTCACGCCGTCGGCCAGGCAATGCGGGCCACCGGAGTTGTTGGCGACATTGCCGCCGATCGAGCAACTCTGCTGACTGCTGGGGTCAGGGGCGAAGTGCAAACCGTGAGGCGTGACCGCGCGCGTGAGATCCAGGTTGAGCACCCCCGGCTCCACCCACGCCAACCGGTTGACCGGGTCTACGGACAACACCCGGTTCATCTTCGTGACAACGATGATGACTGCGTCGTCGAGCGGAGTCGCCCCGCCCGACAAGCCGGTGCCTGCCCCTCGAGCGACAAACGGGCGGCCATGACGTACTGCGATGCGGATGCAGGCCTGCACCTCGGTGGTGCTTGTCGGGAAGCACACGACTCCGGCGTGACCTTCGATGTTCGAGGCGTCGCGCTTGTAGAGCGCCAGCTCGGTGGCCCCGATGCGGACTCGGTCTGGCGACAGCGCCGCGCCAAGTTCGGCGACCAGTGTGTCGGTCATGCCCGTCGGCGACCCTTGTCGCCATTTCGGTCGCGGACCTGCTTGAGAACGATCACCTGGCCAGGTGCGACGGGCCGACCGTCGACCAACAATTCGTCACCGTCATCAAGATGATCCGCCAGCGTCTGAG
>JANMQX010000302.1:0-2806 GCA_031370745.1 Ilumatobacteraceae bacterium | reverse complement strand
CAACTGGAGCTTCGAGAGTGAACCAGGCTTGTCGGTCGGCGAGAAGATCACTCCGATCAGTTCCGCTGGACTGTTCGTACCCAGCGGAAAGGCCAGCTACCCCAGTGTCGCCTATCAGCTAGCGGTGCCGGCAACCGTCGCTGGTGTACCCCAACTCGCCCTGGTCGTACCACCGGTGCCTGACGGCGGAGGGCAGATCGACCCCGCCGTTTTGGTGGTGTGTCGCAAGCTCGGGATCGACAACGTGTTTCGTGTCAACGGTCCCGCTGGCGTTGCCGCGTTGGGCTTCGGAACGGAGTCGATCCCCCAGGTCCACAAGATCGTCGGCCCCGGCAGCCCACCCGTTGCCTGCGCCCAGGTCGAGATGCAGCGCTACGGCGTGGCGACGATGATGATCCTCGGACCCACCGAGAGCCTGGTGATCGCCGATGACTCGGCGGACCCGCGGTACCTCGCCGCCGATCTTCTGAATGAGGCCGAGCACGGCACTGACTCGTCGGTTCTCCTCGTCACTGCGTCGACTCGACTGCGCGACACAGTCGACCGCGAGCTCGAAAGGCAACTCTCGACACTGCCCGCGGTGCGGGCCGACGCGGCGCGCAGCGCGCTCGGCATCAACGGAGGCTGCGTGATCGTCGGCGATCTCGACGAGGCTGCTGAGGTTGCCAATCGGTGGGCGCCCGAGCACCTGCAGGTCGCTGTCGCCGCCGCGGCGGAGCAGGAGTTGGTCGATCGATTGGTCAACGCCGGTGAGATCCTTGTCGGGCAGGACACCTTGTTCTGCGCCGGCAACTTCGTCATCGGTTGCCCCGCCAGCCTGCCCACGGGCGGCTTCGCCCACGTATCCAGCGGAATCACGGTCGACGCGTTCCTCAAGCGCACGGCTGTGGCACGCGCCGATGCAACGGCTCGGCGACGGATGACGCCGACGATCGTGGCGATGAGCAACCACGAAGGATTCCCGGCTCACGCCAACGCGACACAGATCCGACGCGACTGATCGTCGGCGGGCCGGGTGATGACGGCCGGCACGGAGCAATCCTCGAGGCAATGTGCATATATGCATATATGCGCGATGCGCTACGCTCCCGCTCATGATGAGGTCACGTACGTGACGCCCGGAGCTCGATGAGTCACTTGCCACCTCCAGTCCCGTTGGCCCCGTTGGGCGAGGTGATCACCATCGCCCACACCAAGGGTGGGGCCGGCAAGACCTCGCTCACGTTCAACCTGGCCTACGCCTTGTCTACATGCGGGGCGCGCGTGCTCGTCATCGATCTCGACCAGCAGACCGGTCAATCGGTGTTCCTCGGCGAGGCCGCGGCGCGACGCGCACCGGGCGTGCGCAACGTCCCCGATGTCGGTGCCGTGCTCCTCGGCCGCGCCGGGCTCGAGGAGGCTCTGATACGCGGGGTGCATCCCAACCTCGACGTGCTTCCGGCCGACGAGGTCTCGATGGGTCACGCTGGGAGGCAGCTCACCGATCCTTGGGTACGCAGCCGGTTGGTCGATCTCCTCGATTCAGCGCGCGAGCAGTGGGACATCGTGCTCGTCGACACACCAGGGCACCATTCTGGCGTTGTCGCTGCCGCACTCAGCGGATCGTCAGGTGCCCTCGTCCCGATGGTGCCAGAGGCCGGGCCGGTCACGGAGCTTCCGACCATTCTGAACGCCATTCGAACAAGCGCCGACACGCACGGCCGTCCCGAGGTGTACGGCATCATCAGAATGCGCATCTGGGGCGCCAGCCTGTATCGGCGAGCCGCCGAAGAACAGATCCGCGAGCTCGCCGACCGATTCGAGGTGCCGTTGTTCCGCAACAAGATCCCCGAGGACGCCAAGTTCGGCGAGGCCCATCTTGTCGGCCTGCCGGTCGGCGCGTATCACCACGGCGCCAGATCTGCGACCGCCTACCGTCACGTCGCGTATGAACTGATCCAACGGCGAGGTTGGCGCTTTCCCGTTCCCGAGCTCGTCTAGTGACCACGTCGAAGCGAGATCAGTTGGCCAAACGTTTCGCCGACGGTCTGCAGAGCGCCCCCTCACGTACGGATGCCAGAGCCGGCGACACACCGGTCATGCCGCTTCGGGCCTCCACGACCCACCCGTCACAGCATCGCCTCGAGCCCCGCGGTCGCGGCGCGGCGGGCGGGCGGTTGCGCGGTCACCTCGTGCCCCATTCCTTGCACGCAGATGCCCGCCGTCTGAAGCTCGTGCTACAGGCCCGACAGGGCAACCGAGTGACATGGGACGCCGTCGCTACGGAAGCCCTCGAGCTGCTGCTCGCCCAACGCGACGAGCTCGCCCGACGACTCGCCGATGTGCGTCTCTTGGCCGATCAGTCGACTTTGGCGCCGCGTCTCGTTCAGGCGACGATCCCGCTCGAACTCGATCATGCACTCGGCCAACTTCGGCTCGACTTGGCCGACGAGTTCGGTCGCGACGTGCCGTACGAACAACTCTGGGCCGCCGCCCTGCTGATCTGGCTTCGTGCCCACCGGTGACGGCGGTTCGCAATGAGCGACGACACCCAACGACATGCCACCAACCTCGAGCTGTTCCTCGATCTGGTCTTCGTCTTCGCCGTCACCCAGATCGCCTCGCTTGTCAACCACGACCTGACACCGGCAGGTGCGGCGCGCGGCCTGCTGATCGCCTGGCTGGTGTGGTGGCAATGGTCGCAGTTCACCTGGGCCGGGTCGGCCATCGATCTTCAGGAGCGCCCGAACACACGGGTGCTGGTGCTGTGCACGATTCCGGCAACGCTGACGATGGCGGTCTCGATACCCAACTCGTTTCACCAGTC
>JANMQX010000284.1:0-11973 GCA_031370745.1 Ilumatobacteraceae bacterium | reverse complement strand
CCTTCCAGCGCGGCACGGGCTCGGTCACGGTCGAGGCTGCGGAACACGGCGAGATGGTAGACGTGGTCGGGATGGCTGTCCTGCCAGCACAGTTCCGGGGCGGCCTGCCGGTACCGCGCGACGATGGCGCGGCGCCGATCGATGTCTGTGGCGAGCTCCCTCGATGCGATGCGCAACCACGCAGCCTCGATCTCCGACATCCTGAAGTTCTGAGAAACGAACTCGTGCACGTACTGGGCGGTCATTCCGTGCACGCGCAACGTGCGCGCGTGTGCAGCGAGGTCGGAGCTGTTTGTGATGATCGCGCCGCCGTCGCCGATGCCTCCGAGATTTTTCGTCGGATAGAAGCTGTACGCAGTTGCGACCGAGCGACCAGGGTCGCGCAAGGCGCCATGGGCCTGAGCCGCGTCTTCGATGACCAAGAGGTCAGTTGCCGGCAGGTCGGCGGGATAGCCGTAGAGGTGCACGACAATCACAGCCTTGGTGCGGGCCGTACGGCCTGCTTCGACGCTCTCGGATGTGATGCAGGCGTTGTGTGCGTCGACCTCGATCGCTCTCGGGACGGCACCGACCGCTGCAACGGCCGAGGCAGTGGGCACTGCCGTGAACGCCGGCACCAACACTTCGTCGCCGGGGCCGATGTCGGCCGCGGCCAGTGCCAGTTGCAGTGCGGCGGCACCCGACGACACGGCGACGCAGTGACGCGCCGCCAGCCATTCGGCAAATTCGGACTCGAACGTGGACAGTTCGGTCCCGAGGAGGAAACTGCCACTTGCGGCAATTCGCTCCGCCGCTTTCGCGAACTCCGAGGCAAACCGCTGTCCACGCCGACTCAGGTCAACGACAGGTACCACGGACGCCCACGATAGAAGGTTGCGGTCGATCGAAGCCCCATATCAAGTGTCGTCGTCGCCTTCCAGCCCAGGACGTCGGCGATCGTCGTGCCGTCGGTGTGGAAGGACCCGATGTCGATTCGTTGATGGTCCTCGGGCCAGGGAACGAAGGTGAGGCCACCATTGCTGCCGGTCGTCTCGATGATCGCCGCGGCGATTTCCGCAAGGGAGTGATCGATCACGTTGCCGACGTTGAACACCCTTCCTACTGCCTGGGGTGCTGTGGCCGCCACCAATGCCTCGACTACATCGTCGACGTAGACACAGTCTCGCCGTTGCGCGCCGTCCCCGAAGATGCGGATCTCTTCGCCGAGCAGTGCCTTGCGGATGAAGACGGGAAGAAAGCCCAATTCGTCGCTGGTCAACCGTTGACGCGGCCCGTACACGTTGGTCAATCGCAGGCTCGTCGTCGGCATCGCGTATGCCGTGTGGTACACGAGATGGAGCTGCTCGCCGGCCAACTTCGAGACCCCGTTGACATCCATCGGGCTGGTCGGGTGCTGCTCATCGACGGGCGATCGCAACGGTCGGCCATACACCTGTCGGGTCGAGGTGTGTACCACGCGTACCGTTGGATTGGCGTGACGCAGGGTCTCCAGAAATGCGGCGTGCGTCACAGCGTTGAGGTGGAGATCCCGCAAAGGATCGTGCATCGACGCGATGTGGCTGACCTGGCCGGCAAGATTGAAGACGATGTCGGCATCAGCGACCATCTCGGCCACGATCGGATCACCTATCTCAGCCTCCAGAATCTCAACGGCCAGCCCTTCGATGTTGCGGTGATTGCCGCCGTGCCCGTCGACCATCGCGTCGATGATCCGCACGTTTGCACCGCATCGAACGAGCTCATGAGCCAGGTTTGACCCGATGAAGCCAAGTCCCCCGGAGATGACGCACGTCGTCGACGAGAGGCTGGCGTCGGTGGTCACCTCATGATGTTAGAGATCGCGGCATGCAAAGATCCCTGCATGCACGACGACGAGTACCGGCGCATGATCGCCGCCGGCGAGCGGCACTGGTGGTATCGCGCCACCCGGTCGTTGCTGGAAGGCTTGGTCGCGCCGCACCTCGGGTCGGTGGACGAGGGCACCGTATGCCTCGATGCAGCCGGTGGCTCTGGGGCTACCGGATCGTGGCTCGCGGATCGGGCCCTGACAGTGCTCGACGATTTCGAACTGGTTGCACTACGGGCTGCCGCTGAAGACCACGCCGGCTACCGGCCGGTGCGAGCCGATCTCAACTCGCTGCCGCATCGCACGGGCTCGTTCGACGTCGTGCTGTGCGTGACTGCGCTGTATCACAAGATGAATCCCGATCCGCAGGCTGTTGTGGATGAGTTCGTCAGGGTCACCAAGCCCGGCGGGTTGGTCTGCCTGATGGAGCCGGGTGGTAAGCGGTTGTGGCGAGGTCACGACGAAGTGACGCAGGCTGCGCGCCGATTCAGCCTTGCCGAAATGAGATCGCTGACGCAGCGCGCCGGGCTCGACCTTGTTCGTGCGACTGGTGCATATTCCTTTCTGGTTCCGCCCGCCGCCGTCATGGGCATGATCGAGCGCGGCAAGAACACCAGCGACGTCGGCCGCAACGAGACCGGGCTCGGCGGTTTGCTCGGCCAGGTTGCCCGCGTCGAGCGAGCGTTGCTCCGCAGGGTCAGCTTGCCGTTCGGACTGTCGGTGATCGCGATCGGTCGAAAGCCCCCAGATCATTAGAAGCTGACGGGCCGCTCAATCGGCCGGCCGATCCTTCAACCGCTTCGGCACGGCCGTCGATGGATCGACGGGCCACTGATGCTTCGGGTATCGCCCGGCGAGTTCTTTGCGCACCGTCGCCCACGAACCCGACCAGAACCCGGGCAGGTCATTCGTGATCTGAACGGGACGATCCGCCGGCGACAGGAGTTCGATTGTCAGTGGCAACGAATGGGCGATCGTCGGGTGTATCACCGTTCCGAACATGTCTTGCACCCGAACCGACACCGTGGGGTTGTCGCGCTCGTAGTCGATCACAACGGTGCGCCCTGCGGCCGTGGTCAACGTCGCCGGCACGAGGCGATCGAGGTCGCTCTGTTGATCCCACGACAGCATCGTCGTCAGCACCATCTCCAGATCGATGGCCGCCAGGTCGACGCGGCTCGTGGCGCGATGTAGGAACGGCGCCAGCCATGTTTCCAACGCCGCGAGCAGTGTTTTGTCGTCGACGTCGGGCCACTCGTCACCAAGGTTGGAGGCGGCGAAGCTCAATCGCCGACGTAGTTGTCGTGCTCGATCGGTCCAGTTCAACACTCCGAGTCGCGTCACTCGTACGCGCTCGAGGAGAGCGGCGACGGTTTCGCCACCGATCGGCGCCGGTCGGTACTGCTCCTCGAGCACCATCGAACCCAGCCGCACGGTTTCGTGCGACACCAGATCGTCGCGCAGCTTGTCCCAGGTGAGGATGTGCTGTCGCTCGACATCGTCACCGAGCGAGCGGATCAGCTCGGCCGCCTCGATGCCGGCTCCGATGCGAACCCGGGCACTGGTGCGATTTCCGTCGAGGTCGGCAGCGACTATGAACTGTTCGTTGGCGAGGCTGTCGGTAGCCGCGACCCAGGCACTGGTGCCTGTTCGCATCTGGAACTGACCGGGTTGACGGCGCCGTACCGCGACTCGGTCGGGAAATGCCAGCGCCAGCAGCGCACCGGTGTGCTCCGAGGCCACGTCGTCGAAGTCGATGTGCACGCTGCTTCGCCGGGCGATGTCGGCCGAACGGTCACGGATTCGGGCTACGTCGCGACGATCGGCTCGCTCGTGGTCGTCGTGTCCGCACACCACGCGGACTCGCAGCGCCAGGTCTGCGGGGAGTTCGTCGGCCCTGCCCCGCAAGACATCGCGTTCGTCGAGCACGGCAGCAATCAGGCAGGCGAGACCCTTCTCGCTGTCGGGCGCGGCGACAACCATCCGCGCCAGCCGAGGGTGCAATGGCAAACCCAGCATCGCCCGTCCGATCGCGGTCGGCCGGCCGTCGCCGTCGAGGGCACCGAGACGACGCAACAGCTCGTGAGCCTGTTGCAACGCGCGTGGCGGCGGTTGATCGATGAAGCGCAACTCGCCGACCGGCGTACCCCAGGTGGCTAGCTCGAGCGCGACGCCGGCGAGATCGACTTGTGTGATCTCGGCCTCGAGATGAGCCCGGCGCGTGGCGTGCTCGAGCTTGCTCCACAGCCGGTAGGCGACGCCAGGCTCGGTGCGTCCGGCACGTCCGGCGCGTTGGTCGGCAGATGCTCGGCTGGTGCTGATGGTCGTCAGCCGTGTCATGCCGCTGCCGAGATCGTGCCGTGGCACGCGGGCCAATCCGGCGTCGACCACGATCCGCACTCCGCTCACTGTCAACGATGATTCGGCGATGTCGGTGCTCAACACGACTCGCCGACGGCCGCTGGGAGACGACATGAGCGCCACGTCCTGTTCGGCGAGAGACAGCGCACCGGCCAGCAGACGCACGTCGACGTCGGGCCCGACCCGGTCGTTGAGCAGTTGCTCGACTCGGCGGATCTCCCCGATGCCGGGGAGGAAGACCAACACATCGCCGGGTTCTTCCTTCAGGGCACGCAGCACTGCGTCAACGGTGCCCTGTTCGACACGCGTGCCCTTCGTCATCGGCAGCCAGCGCAGGTCGACCGGAAACGTGCGGCCGATGCTTTCGATGGTCGGTGCGTCTCCGAGGACAGTGCTCAGCTTGGCGACGTCCGGGGTCGCCGACATCGCCAGCAGCCTGAGATCGGGCCGCACGGTGTCGCGCGCATCGAGCGCGAATGCCAGCCCGATATCGGTTGGCACATTGCGCTCGTGGACCTCGTCGAATATCACCATCCCCACTCCGGGGAGCTCCGGATCGTGCTGCAGCCGTCGGGTCAGCACTCCCTCGGTGACGACTTCGATCATCGTGTCGCGGCCGATCCGACGTTCGTCCCGCGTCTGGTATCCGACGATCCCGCCGACCTCGGTTCCCAGCAGCACGGCCATTCGTTGCGCCGCGGCACGGGTTGCCAGTCTCCGCGGTTCGAGCATCACGATCCGACCATTCAGCCACGGTTGCTCGATCAGCCATAGCGGGGCGACGGTGGTCTTGCCAGCACCTGGAGGCGCTACGAGAAGCGCACTTCCGCGATGCTCCAATGCCTCGGCCAACTCTGGCAGCACATCGACAACGGGAAGGTCGCGAGCTGCGGCCGGCAGCGCCACGTCTCAGCCGAGTGCTGGTGTGCCGTGAAACGGTCCAGGGTCACCGGCTACTGGGATGGTCGGACTGATCCATGCCGTGGTCGTGGCGATCTGCTCGGCCACCTCTCGCCATTGTTCTGCATTCCAGCCTTCGGCGCTGGCCTGCAATGTGCCGTCAAGCCGGATGAACACGAAGGCCGGCAGTTGCGCGAGGCCGAGGGCGCGTACGAACGCCCGGTCCGGATCGATGTACACCAGGAAGTCCTCGGTCAACGGGCCGAGGAAGGCCTTGGCACCTTCGGCGTCAGCGGTGACGACAAAGTTGACTCGTGCATCGGTGCCGCGCAGGTTCTCGAGGATGCGGGCTGCCGTTTTCAGCACCCACGAACTTTCATTCGTGTAGGGATCGAGCACCACGCTGGCCAGGTGGAATGTGGTGAGCCACTCTTCCAATGGACGTGTGTCGCCACCCAGCGCTGTCAATTTGGTATCGAGGGCCGGGTTGCTCGCCACGGCTGCAGACGGTAGCGCGCCGGGCGTGTACGCCCCAATGTGGCAGTAGCGTCGCGGTGATGCATCCGATCGAGCGGCTCCGGCATGTGGCCAGGTCGTCGGGTGGCGATCAGCGGCTGCTGGTCCGCGAGACAGCGGGTGCGCTGCGAGGGCTCGGCTTTGATCCGGCCGGTCTGGTGGTCGCCTGCCGGCGCATCGTCGAGAGACATCCCAACTCGGGCCCGCTGTGGTGGCTGTGCGCTTCTGTTCTCGCTGCGCCAGACCCCTACCGATGTGCCGCGGCGTTGGCCGACGACATCGAAGCGGATCCCACGCCCGACGTGCTCGTCGACGCACTGCCCGACGGCGCAACGGTGTGCCTCGTCGGTTGGCCCGACCTGATTGGTGAGGCCTTGCTGCGGCGCGGCGATTCGACAGTGCTGGCTGTCGACACCGACGACGACGGGATGGGCAGTTCGGCTTTTGTGCGCCGTCTGCGCCACGGCGATGTCGACGCGGAACTGGTGCCTGCTACGGGGCTTGCTGCCGCGGTGTTGGCCAGCGATCTGGTCGTGGTCGAAGCGTTGGCGGCTGGGGAGACCGACATTTTGGCCAACGCCGGATCGCGCGCAGTCGCGTCGGTCGGCTATTGCGCGGAGGTGCCGGTTTGGGCAGTGGTGGGCCGCGGTCGATCCTTGCCGGCAGCGCTGTTCGAGGCAATGGGGCAACGACCCACCGATCTGCGCGAACCGTGGGAAGCAGTGGCCGAGGTGATGCCGCTGGCACTGACCAATTGGGTGGTGAGGTCGGGCGGTGTGGTGCAGACCTGCGATGCCGTTTTGCAGCCGGAGTGCCCGATGTCGTACGAGCTGCTCCGCTCAAGCGCCATGTGACGACCCAAAGTACTGTCGCGCCATGGCCAGCAAGCGCTCGCAGATCACGATGACCGACGACGAGGTGCACGCCTATCTCGAGTCCGAACGCGTGCTCAACGTCGCCACGATCGGGCCGACCGGGCACCCCCATCTGGTGGCGATGTGGTTTGCGATGGTTGAGGGCAACGCTGTCTTCTGGACGTTCGGCAAGAGTCAGAAGATCCTCAATCTGCGACGTGATCCGAAGATGACAGGACTGGTCGAAACCGGCGACACCTACGACCAACTTCGCGGTGTCGAGCTGCGCGGCAGGGGAGTGATCGTCGATGACTACGACGAGGTCCTCAAGATCGGCAAGGCGGTCGGAGTGAAGTACAACGGCCCATCGGCACTCGGCGAGGCGGCACTGCCGTTCCTCGAGGCTCAAGCCACCAAACGGCTGGGTGTCGTCTTCGAGATCGAGCACGTCGCCAGCTGGGACCACACCAAGCTCGCCGGCGGCTACTGAGCAGTTCCGCTCGCTCAGCGGTCTTGTTTCGGAGGGTCGAAGCCGAGGCAGGCGTGGATCGCAGCGCGAGCAGCTTCGGCACGGACTTCCATCACGAAGATCCGCGCCATCGGCTCTCGGGCAGCGAACCGCAACATCGACGTGTGGTCTTCGGCCATCGTTGCCGGGATCTCGTTCTCCCAGAGATCGTGCAGCGCCAGCTGGCATTGCCACAACGGCAGCCAGGCGACCTCGACGACGTAGTCGGGCCGTGGCGGGCGTGGCTCGCGTTCACTGAACAGCCAACTGCGGATTCCCATATGCCGATGTCCGCCCTACCGATGGCCGCGCGGTGAACGAGAACCCCCGGCAGCCTCGCCGAGTCGGTTGGCGATGCGTTCGTGGTCGGACTCGATCAGACCAACCGTGACTCGAAGATGCGGGGTGTCGCGGCGCACTTGGAATGGTTCGCCCGGCGCCGCGCCGATTCCTTGCGCGGCCAGGGTCACCAGGGCCGAACGCTCATCGGCGACCGTCATCCACAGATTGATGCCGTCGGTACCCGTGACCGTGACGTCACGCGACTCCAGCACGGCACTCACCAGTCGTCGGCGTCGGGCGTACTCGACTCGCGCGTTCGCGACCGCGACGATCGTTGCCTCGTCATCGAGCATCTCGAGCAGGACTGCTTGCAGGATGCGGCTGCTCCACCCCGGCCCGAGCAGCCGCCGATTTGCGACCGCGGTGACGACATCGCCTGCGCCGCCGACTGCTGCAAGTCGAAGGTCTGGGCCGTGGCTCTTGGAGTAGCTACGAATGTGGACCGTCCGCTGAGGCAGCCACGATCCGATGCTGACCAATGCGCCGGTGGCAATATCGCCGGAGTGGTCGTCTTCGATCACGATCGCGTCTGTGGCTGCGAGTTCCCCCGCCAACGCCTTCATCCGTCGATTCGTTGTCGTGACACCACTTGGATTGTGGGCGCGTGGCTGCAAGAAAATGGCTACAGGCCCTTGTCGCATCGCTGCCGCGAACTGTTCGACGATCGGGCCCTCGTCATCGAGGTCGACGCCGATCACATCGGCTCCGAGTTCGTCGAGCAGATCGAGCAGGGGAGGGAATGTCGGGTGCTCGACGATCACTCGATCCCCGAGGCGCACCACGACTTGGGCGACGCGGTCCAGCGCATCCATTGCGCCATCGACGACGGTCAGTGCTTCGGCGGAGAACGGCCACCCATCGCGCAGCCGGGCCTCGAGATCGGGGAGCACAGGATTGTCGAGGTAGCTCGACGTCAACGATTGACGGCTGATGTTGGCGACCACCGGGCCGAGGTCGGGTAGCAGTGCCGACGGAGGAGTGCCGGTCGACAGATCGAGTGCAAAATGACCCGGGCCTTCGGTGACCCGGCGGTACCTGCGCGGCGACCCGGGTCCCGTCGGCTGACGCACGAACGTGCCCTGGCGCCCACGGGCGTCGATGGCACCGACCGACGTCAAGGTCTGCCACGCCTCGCTGACCGTGGTGGGCGACACTCCGAGCGATTTCGAAAGTTCGCGCACGGTCGGAAGACGGCTTCCAACGGCGAGGTCGCCGCGGGTGATCATTCGCCCAACCGCGGCGGCAATGCCGCGGGCGCTGCGGTCGTCGATCGCATCGGTGAAGGTGCCACCCATTGTGCGGTAACAATAGCTGCTTGGAAGTCGTGAAGAATCTCCGAGCGACAGGTGGTACGTCTCGTCGATGTGAGCGGAATGTACGGTGACAATCCAGTTATTGTGCGCCCCTAAGGGTCACATTACGATCAGGCAATGGCGAACATCGTGCGTGCAGCGCTTCTCCAAACCGACTGGGCAGGGACGAAGGAGGCGATGATCGAGAAACACGAGCATGCGGCACACGATGCCAAGGCCGAGGGTGCTCAGGTCATCTGCTTCCAGGAGCTGTTCTACGGGCCGTACTTCTGCCAGGTTCAAGACACCGAGTACTACAGCTACACGGAACTGATTCCCGATGGGCCGACGACCCAACGATTCTGCAGTCTCGCCAAGGAACTCGCGATGGTGATGGTGCTACCGATGTACGAGCACGAGCAGGCGGGGATGTACTACAACACCGCCGCCGTCATCGATGCCGACGGTACGTACCTCGGCAAGTTCCGCAAGCAACACATCCCGCAGACGAAGGGCTTCTGGGAGAAGTTCTACTTCCGACCGGGCAACGGCGGCTATCCGATCTTCGAGACAGCTGTGGGCAAGGTCGGTGTGTACATCTGCTACGACCGGCATTTTCCCGAGGGATGGCGAGCGCTCGGGTTGAACGGCGCGGAGATCGTGTTCAATCCGTCGGCCACCCATCGAGGGCTCAGCGAATACATCTGGCGCATCGAGCAGCCCGCCGCTGCGGTGGCCAACATGTACTACGTCGGTGCGATCAACCGAGTTGGCATCGAGCCGCTCGGCGACAACGACTTCTACGGCCAGAGCTACTTCGTCGACCCCGAGGGCAAGTTCGTCGGTGACGTCGGCGACGCCTTCAAGCCCGAGTTGATCGTTCGTGATCTCGACCTCGACAAGATCAAACTTGTTCGTGATCGCTGGGCCTTCTATCGCGATCGTCGCCCAGATGCCTACGACGAACTGGTCGCAAGGTAGGTCGGGCGATGACGACGACTCTCATCAAGAACGGCAAGGTCATCTCGACCACAGGGGTGATCCCCCAAGATGTCTTGATCACCGACGAGACCATCACGGCCCTCGGTGGGCCCGGGTACTTCACCGAGGAAGGGTGCGACCGCGTCATCGATGCTGCCGGCAAATACGTGATTCCCGGCGGTGTCGATGTGCACACCCACATGGAGCTTCCATTCGGCGGCACCTTCGCCAGTGACACCTTCGAGACCGGATCGCGTGCTGCGGCGTGGGGCGGCGTCACCACGATCGTCGACATGGCCGTGCAGCGCGCCGGCGAAAACGTGTTCGACGGCTTGGCCGAGTGGCATCGCAAGGCCGAAGGTCAGTGTGCCATCGACTATGCCTTTCACCAGATCATCGGCGGGGTCGACGACCAATCGCTGAAAGACATGAAGTACCTCACCGAACACGAGGGCATCACCAGCTTCAAGTTGTTCATGGCCTATCCCGGCGTCTTCTACAGCGACGACGGACAGATCCTCAAGGCCATGCAGACGGCCGCCGAATGCGGCGCGGTCATCATGATGCACGCCGAAAACGGGATTGCCATCGACGTCCTGGTGCAACAGGCGTTGGCCCGCGGTGATACAGATCCGAAGTTCCACAGCTACACCCGGCCGTCGCCGCTCGAAGCCGAAGCCACGCACCGCGCGATCGTGCTCAGCCACGTCGCCGGCAACGTTCCGCTGTACATCGTGCACATGTCGGCCGGTGACGCTCTCAACGAGATCGCCGCAGCGCGGCACCACGGTCGAAACGTCTTCGCCGAGACCTGTCCGCAGTACTTGTGGTTGACCTTGGAGGAGACGCTCGGCAAACCCGGATTCGAGGGTGCCAAGTGGGTGTGCAGCACGCCGGTGCGCAGCCGTGACCACGACCCCGACTACATCGGACAGATGGGTCACGGCCACCAAGGTGACCTGTGGAAGGGCTTGCGGATGAACGAGCTCGCCATTGTCAGCACCGACCACTGCCCGTTCTGCATGAAGGATCAGAAGGAGCTCGGCATCGGAAACTTCTCGGCCATACCCAACGGCATCGGCGGCGTCGAGCACCGGATGGAACTGATCTACCAAGGTGTCGTTGCCGGCGAACTGTCACTCGAGCGGTGGGTCGAGACGTGCAGCACCACACCGGCGCGCATGTTCGGGATGTACCCGAAGAAGGGCGTCATCGCACCCGGCAGCGACGCCGACGTCGTCGTGTGGGACCCGAACACCACAACCAAGATCGGGATCCACGACAAGCATCACATGAACATGGATCATTCGGCGTGGGAGGGGTGGGTGATCGACGGCAAGGTCGACACGGTGTTGTCTCGGGGAGTCGTGGTCATCGAGAACGATGGTTACACCGGCACGAAGGGTCACGGTCAATACATCAAGCGTGGGTTGTCTCAGTACCTTGTCTAGCCCGCTCCTCGAGCCCGTTCGGGCCCTTCCCTCACTGAATCTTCTAAGGAGAAAAGCCAATGAACCGCATTAGTCACTGGATCGATGGGAAAGTACTGGAAGGAACCTCCGGGCGGTCTGGGGTGGTTTGGGATCCCGCCACTGGGCAGCAGGCGTCGGCTGTGGATCTGGCGTCCTCCACGGAGGTCGACGTAGCGGTGGCTTCTGCGAAGGCTGCGTTCCCGGCTTGGCGGGCCACGAATCTTTCCCGGCGTGCTGAAGTCATGTTCCACATGCGCGAGCTTGTCGACGCCAACCGCAAGGAGATCGCCACGCTCATCAGTCGGGAGCACGGAAAGGTGCTCGGCGATGCGCTCGGCGAAGTCGCTCGTGGGCTGGAGAACATCGAGTTCGCTTGCGGGATACCCAACCTCTTGAAAGGTGGGTACAGCGAGCAGGCCAGCACCGGCATCGACGTCTACAGCATCAAGCAACCGCTCGGCGTCGTCGCCGGCATCACACCGTTCAACTTCCCTGGCATGGTGCCGATGTGGATGTTCGCAAACGCACTCGCCTGCGGCAACACGTTCATCCTCAAGCCGAGCGAGAAGGATCCGTCCGCCAGCATGTTCATCGGTGAATTGCTGAAGCAGGCCGGTCTTCCCGATGGCTGCTTCAACGTCGTCAACGGCGACAAGGTCGCCGTTGATCGCATTCTCGACCACCCCGACATCGCCGCGGTGAGCTTCGTCGGTTCCACACCGATCGCCAAGTACATCTACGAGACCGGCACAAAGAACGGTAAGCGCGTGCAGGCCCTCGGCGGTGCCAAGAACCACATGTTGGTGCTACCCGACGCCGACCTCGACATGGCCGCCGACGCCGCCGTCAGCGCCGCGTACGGTTCGGCCGGCGAGCGTTGTATGGCCATCTCCGTCGTGCT
>JANMQX010000266.1:0-13483 GCA_031370745.1 Ilumatobacteraceae bacterium | reverse complement strand
GCCGCACGATGAACAGAACCTGGCATCTGCTGGAATTTGCGACGCGCAAGACGGACACAACATGACCTGTTGAGCGTAGGACACATCGACCCGGCAGCGAACGTTGGATTCCAAAGCGACCGCCGCTGCACCGACAAACGTCACCTGATCAGGGGATGCACGTCACGCTCGGTGTTGATACAACTAGACGCCATGACTGAGACACTGACGACTTCCACAGCCGCGGGTGCTGTGGATGCGATGAAGATCTACGGCGGGGGGGATAGCGAGGTACGCGCCCTCGACGGCGTGACTGTGGCGTTCGAGGCAGGCAAGTTCACGGCCATCATGGGCCCATCGGGTTCAGGCAAGAGCACTCTGATGCACTGCCTGGCCGGCCTCGATTCGCTCACTTCGGGCGCTGTGTACATCGGCGCCACGTATCTCGCCGCGCTGAACGACAAGGAACTCACGATTCTGCGGCGAACGGCCGTTGGCTTCATCTTTCAGGCGTACAACCTGGTCCCGACGCTCAACGCCTACGAGAACATCACCCTGCCGCTGCTGCTCGGCGGCGCGACTGGTGACCAGGAATGGATCGACAAGGTCATCGATGCGGTCGGGCTACGCGACCGCTTGAAGCATCGCCCCAGCGAGTTGAGCGGCGGTCAACAACAGCGCGTCGCCGTTGCCCGCGCCCTCGCCAGCCAACCGACGATCATCTTTGCCGACGAACCGACCGGCAACCTCGACAGCCGGGCCGGTGCCGAGATCCTCGAGTTCATGCGGCGTGCGGTTCGAGATCTCGGCCAGACGATCGTCATGGTCACCCATGACCCGAATGCTGCGAGCTACGCGGACCGAGTGATCTTTCTCGCTGATGGAAAAGTTGTCGATGAGATAGTCGAGCCGACAGCCGACCTCGTGCTCGATCGGATGAAGCGGTTCGGTGACTGAGACATGTTCAAGCTCGCGCTGAAAGGCATCTTGGCTCGTAAGGGCCGGCTGTTGCTCACCTCGCTCGCTGTCATCTTGGGTACATCGTTCCTTGCAGGTACCTTCATCTTCTCCGACACCTTGACCAAGTCATTCAACGACCTGTTCGCGGATGTCTTCGACAACACCGATGCGTACGTGCGTTCATCGGTCGTCATCAAAGGCGACTTCGGGCAGGAGGAGCGTCAACGGATCCCCGATTCGTTGACCGCGGAAGTTGCCAAAGTGCCAGGCGTGAAGACGGCCGCCAGCAGTGTGCTGGGGTTCGCCCGAGTCATCGACAAGGACGGAAAGCCGATTGGCAAGGAAGGCAACGGTCCGCCGAACTTCGGATCGTCGATCACCGCCGCAGGCGAGGCTTTCTGGAAGATCAGCGACGGCCGGCTACCGATCAACGACCACGAACTCGCGCTCGACACCAGCACCGCGGGCAAGGGCGGCTACAAGCTCGGTGACACGGTGAAGGTCGTGGCCCAAGCGGGGTCGCGCGACTTCACACTCGTCGGCGTTGCTCGTTATGGCAAGGTCTCGTCTCCTGGCGGCGCGACATTCGCGTTGTTCGATCTGGCGACCGCGGAGTCGTACGTCGGCCGGCCGGGCTTCATCGATGCCGTCGTTGTCACCAGCGATGGCACCGTCTCCGATTCAGCGCTGGCCGACCGGATCGACGCGGCTCTCCCGAAAGCCAGTCAAACCGAGACGCTCACCGGCGCCGAGATCACCGCCGAGAACCAGAGCGCGATCGAGAAGGGGCTGAGCTTCTTCACGCTCTTCCTGACTGCATTTTCGTTGATCGCGATGGGCGTTGCCTGCTTCGTGATCTACAACGTGTTTTCGATCACCGCCGCACAACGCCAACGTGAGAACGCACTGCTGCGTGCTGTTGGGGCGCAGCGAGCGCAGGTGACCCGGGCGATGCTGGTGGAATCGGTTGTCGTCGGCGTTGTCGGTTCGTTGCTCGGGTTGATCGCCGGTATCGGCGTCTCTGCAGCCCTCAAGGCATTTCTCGGTGCCCTTGGCGTCGTATTCCCGTCGACATCGTTGCAGTTGTTGCCGCGCACGATTGTGCTCACCATCGTGCTCGGCACGTTGGTCACCGTGCTCTCCGCGATCCTGCCGGCGCTGCGCACCGGTCGAGTTTCACCATTGGCAGCGATGCGCGAGTCCGCGGTCGAAAATGTCGGCAGCAGTCGCAAGCGAATCCTCGGCGGCCTGATCGTCGCCGCCGTCGGGACTGTCGGCATCGTCGCCACCATCGCCGGCGCCCCGTTCTTCCTGCTCGGACTGGGGGTGTTGCTCCTGTGGACAGCCGTTCTGATCCTCGGCCCCGTGCTGGCGCTGGTGGCCGCGAAAGTGATCGGTACGCCTGTCGCCCGAGCATTCAAGGTGACCGGCAAGATGGCGCAAGGCAACGCGGCGCGCAACCCCAAGCGCACCTCGCGAGCCGCCGCTCCGGTGTTGATCGGCGTCGCCCTCGTAACGGCCGTTGCGCTGCTGGCTTCCACATTGAAAGCCCAGGTCCGCGAGATCTTCGGCAAGCAGTTCGTCGGTGACTACGTGGTGAAGACCGACGACTTCTCCGGGTTCGGGGGTCTCAGCCCCGATCTGGCCACCAAGATCAACGGTCTTCCCCAGGTCGACGTCGCTGCCGGAATCGGGCAGAAGCTCGCCAGGATCGACGGCAAGGGTGGGACGGTCACATTGGTGGATCCGACAACTGTGGGCAAGGTTTTTGATCTGCACCTCACCAGCGGGTCATACACCGATCTGTCGACATCGTCGCTGCTGGTTTCTGACAAGGCGCTGAAGAGCGACAAGTTGAAGCTCGGAGATTCGGTGACCGTCGAGCTCACCGGCTTGGGAGTGTTGCCACTGAAGGTCGTCGGAACCTATTCATCCGACGAATTAGCCGGCAGATACGTCGTCAATCGCGGTCTCTACGCCAACACATCGGGCAGTTACTTCGACTTTTCGGTCTTCATCAACACCGCGCCAGGAGTCAGCGCGGCACAGGTGGTCGCGGCGATCAAGCCGCTGGTCGCGCAATACGGGAACGGCGAACTGCAAAGCCGAAGTCAGTACATCGATGCTCAAGCTGCTGGCGTCAATCAACTCCTTGCTTTGATCTACGGGCTGTTGGCTTTGTCGATCGTCATTGCTGCCGTCGGCATCGTCATCACGTTGCTGTTGTCGGTGTATGAGCGGCGCCGGGAAATTGCGTTGCTCCGGGCGGTCGGCATGACTCGAACGCAGGTGTGGTTCACCGTCAGTTGGGAGAGCGTCATCACGAGCCTGCTCGGCGCCGTCCTCGGCGTGCTGCTCGGCCTGTTGACCGGATTCCTGTTGGTCATCGCGCTGAAAGATCAGGGCATCACGGTGTTCACGATTCCCGTTGTCAGCACCTTCGTGATTCTGGTCCTGTCGTTCATTGTCGGGGTGATCGCAGCTGTGATTCCTGCCCGGCGGGCCACCAAGGTCGACATCATCGGGGCGATCGCTACGACATGAGTCTGCACGCGTGAGAACTGGTCGATGATCCGCCTCGCGTTGCGGAGCGTGCGGGCGCGATGGGGACGAGTGGTCTTGACCGCGCTCGCAATCGTGGCCAGCACGGCGTTCCTCAGTGGCACGTTCATCTTCCGCGACACGGTGCAGCGAACCTTCAACGCGTTGTTTGCCGACGTCTTCGAACGGGTCGATGGCTACGTGCAGTCGTCGAACTCTGTCGAGGGCTTTCTTGGTTTCGAACGCCGCGATCGGCTGCCGGTCAGCGTCGTCGATCAGGTCCGTGCCGTCGCTGGTGTGGTGGATGCCCAGGCGTTCGTGCAGGGTGACGCAGTTGTGATCGACAAACACGGCAAGCCGATCGAACGTCCGACAGCGCCGACTTTCGGCGCGACTGTCAACCAGGGCTCACTGTCCGTGTGGCGAATCGCCAAGGGGCGGTTGCCCGCCGGCGGCAACGAGGTCGCCCTCGATACGATCACCGCCCACGACGCCGGCTATGTGGTCGGCGACTCCGTGAAGGTCAACGCCGAGGGGGGATCGCGGCAGTTCACGCTCGTAGGAATCACGGTCTACGACAACATCGTCTCACCGGGCAATGCCACGTGGGCGTTGTTCGATGCGGGAACGGCGGAAGAGTTCGTCGCCAAGCCGGGCTTTGTCGACGCGGTTTTGGTGAAAGGTGACGGGTCCGTCACCGACGACGTGCTCGTGGAGCGAATCAAGGGTGCACTCGATCCGAACATCGCCGAGACGTTGACCTCGGCGGAGATCACCAAGCAGACGCAGACCGACATCGAGCGCAGCCTCGGGTTCATCACGTTGTTCCTGGCGATCTTCTCGTTCATCGCCCTCGGCGTCGGCATGTTCGTGATCTACAACGTGTTCTCGATCACCGCAGCGCAGCGTCAGCGCGAAAACGCTCTGCTGCGCGCTATTGGTGCGAGTCGCCGCCAGGTGACATGGGCCTTGTTGATCGAGTCCGCCGTCATCGGACTGTTCGGCTCGATTGCCGGATTGTTCGGCGGCATCGGCTTGGCTCTCGGCATTCGCAACCTGCTCGACGCCCTCAACTATTCGATCCCAGCGCGTGGCCTCGCCCTCGAGCCGTTCACTGTCGCGTTGACGATCATTGCCGGTACTGCTGCAAGTCTGATTGCCGCGATCGCGCCTGCCATCGGCGCAGGCCGTGTGCCGCCGGTCGCGGCGATGGCCGATACTGCATTTGAGAGCACAGGATCCGTTCGTGGCCGCGTCATTGCAGCAGGGGTGTGTGGGGTGGTGGGGGGCGCAACGATCGCCGCGGTCTTGCTCGGTGCGGACGGTCTGTTGCTTGCTGCGGGAATTGCGCTGTTGTTCGCCATGGTGTTGTTGTTGGGCCCGGTGATGGCCAGGCCGATCGCCCGTCTGCTGGGTTCACCCGTGCAGCGGTGGCGCGGTGTCACCGGCGCTATGGCGCGCGGCAACGTGCAGCGCAACCCGAAGCGCACCGCCCGCACCGCGGCACCCGTGCTGATCGGTGTCGCCTTGGTGACCGGTGCCTCGGTGTTCGCAGCCTCGATCAAGCTGCAGCTGCGCCAAACCATCGGGTCGACGTTCGTCGGCGACTACGTCATCAACACCAGCAACGGCGGATCGTTGAGCTTCAGCCAGACCTTCATCGACCAGCTCAACACCTTGCCCGAAGTTGGCGCTGCCACGGGGTTGGGCTTTGTGCCGCTGGCAGATGCCAAGGGCGAGCGAGCAGGCGGGGCGACGATCAATCCGCTGACAGCCGACGGGCTCTTGCAGTTCGATTTCGTGCACGGCTCGTTGGCTTCGCTGACTCCTGATGGAATGTTGATCAGCGAAGGCGAGGCCAAGCGCAAGCACCTGTCGTTGGGTGACGACTTCGATGTGCGCATTGACGGTCTGATTCGACCGTTGGTCGTTCAAGGGATTTACGCAACCGCCGACTTCATCCCGGCCCGGACGTATCACCGCGACACGTTCTCCGGCACCAGTCTGTCGAACACGGCGGGGTTCGTCTCGCTGACCCGCGCCGCGGGCGTCAGCGATCGAGACTTTCGTGCTGCTGTCGGCGCTGGCGTCGCGGCCTACGGCATCGGCGAACTGCAAGACCGCAACCAGTTCATCGATGGGCGCTCCGCGCTTGTCGACCAGAGTCTGGCATTCGTGTACGGGTTACTTGCCTTGTCGATCGTGATCGCCGTGTTCGGCATCGTGCTGACACTGTTGCTGGCCGTGTATGAGCGCCGCCGCGAAACCGGCTTGCTGCGCGCGGTTGGGATGACCCGCGCCCAGGTGCGCACCACGGTGAGGTGGGAGAGCGTCTTGACGTCGGTGTACGGAGCGGTTGTCGGCGTGGTGATGGGTCTGGTTCTGGGTTACGTCGTGATCGTCGCCTTGCGCGATCAGGGCCTGAACAAGTACTCCGTGCCCATCCCAACCATCGCCGCGATTCTGCTGATCGCCTTCGCGGTCGGTGTCGTCGCCGCAGTCGTTCCTGCGTGGCGGGCGACGAAACTCGACATCCTGGAAGCCATCGCCACAGAATGAACCACATGGATCCTTTGTCCGACGAGATGTTGGCGTTTCTGACCGAGCGCCATCTGGCAACGCTGACAACTTTGCGCGCCGACGGCTCGCCACATGTCGTCGCCGTCGGATTCAGCTACGACAGTCGTGAGGGTCTCGTTCGCATCATCACGTTTGCTCGATCTGTGAAGGCACACAACGCGGCTCGCGGCGGTCGCGCCGCTGTCAGCCAGGTGGACGGCGCACGATGGGCGACCCTGGAAGGTGTGGCACGCCTTGTCGATGACGCAGCTTCCGTGGCACTTGCTGTAGCCGGTTACGCGGCAAGGTACCGCCAACCTGGAGAGCGTTCCGACCGCGTCGTCATCGAGATCACCGTCGACAAGGTGATGGGTCGAGCCTGAGGGAGGATTCTGAACATGGCTGGATATTCGGGTACTCCGTTGCCGAAGAAACTTGGAATCGTCGACGACGCCGTGTTCGTCGTCGTCGACCCACCCGACGGGTTTGCCGCAACGCTCGGCGATTACGGCGATGCGGTGTGGCAACGGTCGTTGCTCGCCCCGCTCGATGTTGTCGTTGCCTTCTTCACGTCGAGATCGAAGCTGAACGCGGCATGGCCGAAGTTGACGAAGGCGGCGGCACCGGATGGTGGGATATGGGTTGCGTGGCCGAAGAAGAGCAGTGGCGTGACGACCGACATCACTGAGAACGTGCTGCGTGACGATCTGCTGCCGACCGGATGGGTCGACAACAAGGTCTGCGCGATCGACGACACGTGGAGTGGTCTGCGCTTCGTGTTGCGCAAGGAGTTGAGGCGTCCGGGCGACAAGCGCCGGAGTTAGCTCACTTGTTGGGCTGGGCGAGGGTGCGCAGGTACGGCTTGATTGTCGTCCAGCCCTGCGGGAACAGCTTCTCGGCTTCCTCGTTGGTGACAGCGCCGCCGATGATGACATCGTCGCCGTCGGTCCAATTGGCGGGGGTGGCAACCTTGTACTTGGCCGTCAGTTGCAGGCTGTCGATCACTCGCAGGATCTCTTCGAAGTTGCGGCCGGTCGAAGCCGGGTAGGTGAGGGTCAGCTTGACCTTCTTGTCCGGCCCGATGACGAACACCGAACGCACGGTCAGCGTGTCGCTGGCATTGGGGTGGATCATGTCGTACAGGTCGGCGACCTTGCGGTCGGGGTCGCCGATCATCGGGAAGTTCACCGCCGTGCCCTGCGTCTCGGCGATGTCTTCTTCCCACTTCACATGGCTGTCGACTGGGTCGACCGACAGGCCGATCACCTTGACGTTGCGCTTGTCGAACTCCGGCTTGATCTTGGCGACGTAGCCGAGCTCGGTGGTGCACACGGGCGTGAAGTCCTTGGGGTGACTGAAAAGCACACCCCACGAGTCGCCGAGCCACTCGTAGAAGTTGATCTCGCCCTGGGTCGTTTCAGCGGTGAAATCGGGAGCGGTGTCTCCGAGACGAACAGTCATGGCGGGATCCTTTGTGTCGAGCGAAAGAAGGGATGGCTGGCTGAGATGCGTGACAACCTTAACCACTACCGATACCCGACTATTCCAGTCAAGAATGCGCTCCGGGAGAATCTGGGCGATTGACATGTGACAATACAGTCACATATCATCGGACTCGATGAGAGATGCTGACAGCGAGGTGTTCAAGGCGCTCGCCGATCCGACCCGAAGGTCGATACTGGACGGGTTGTTCCAACGCGACGGCCAGACGCTGCAGGCATTGTGCGACCGCTGTCCGCAGATGACGAGGTTCGGCGTGATGAAGCATCTCGGCGTGTTGGAGGCGGCGAACCTCGTCGCCACCAAGCGAGTCGGTCGCACCAAGTTGCATTACCTCAACCCCATCCCGATCGGGGAGATCGCCGACACTGGGTCAGCAAGTACGCCCAGCCATTTACCCGCGCAATGGTTGGTATTCGTCGCGACCTCGAGCGCGGCGTGTCGTAACCAGCCAGGAGGAGCCCGCAATGGCCATCACCAAGCACGTTTACCAGATCTTCATCAAGGCCTCGCCGGATGAGGTGTGGGCAGCAATCGTCGAGCCGTCGTTGACGCGCCGGTACTTTCACGGCACTGCGTTCGACTCGCCGCCGGTGAAGGGCGAGCCTTACCGAACGACCATTGCCGACGGTCGCCCGGCCGTCGATGGTGTGATCGAGGAGCTCGACGCGCCGAACCGGCTGGTCATGACTTGGCACGTGCTCTACGACGCGGCGATGTCGGAGGAACCGCCGAGCCGCGTCGAATGGATCGTCGAACCGATGGGCGAAGGCCTGACCCGCCTGCGGCTCGAACACGGTGACCTGGCACGCAGCCCGTTGACGTGGGCCAGTGTGAAAGATGGCTGGGAGTATGTGCTGGACGGGTTGAAGACGGTGATCGAAACCGGTGAATCGCTGCCTCCGTTGAGCGCTGAACTGACGCCGCTCGACGATGCCGCTGGAGAGTGGCATCGCGCCCAAGGAATCGAATGCAACAACTCGACCTGGGAGATGGTCGAGGCTGAGCGCACACCGGA
Source organism: Ilumatobacteraceae bacterium (assembly GCA_031370745.1). Classification (GTDB taxonomy): domain Bacteria; phylum Actinomycetota; class Acidimicrobiia; order Acidimicrobiales; family Ilumatobacteraceae; genus JAENVT01. Next base: position 4,926 of record JANMQX010000266.1, on the reverse strand, counting down.
TCACGACGAAGAAATGTTACGAAGAGCCTACGCTTCGACATATCACTGGGCGCGAGCGGCGCGGCGTACGCCGGCCAACGAAGCGCGGGGCGCGTGGTTGCTGGCGAAGGTGCAATTGCTCGCCGGCCAGCCGCAATTGTCGCTTCGATATGCCGATCGGTGCTTGGAGCTGTGCAACCAGCACGGCCTGGTCGATTTCGATCTGGCGTACGCGCACGAGGCACGTGCCAGGGCGCTGAAGACCCTCGGCGACGACATCGCCGCAGGTGAGAGCTGGGAGCTAGCAAAGTCGGTGCCGATCGCCGACGCTGCGGATGAGGCGATCCTCGACGCTGATCTCGCAGTTGCACTCTGATCATCGTGCGTTTGGGGAAGTTTTTCACCGAGAACTTCCGCTCTAGATCGGGCGTGACGATGCCGATACTGTTTCGGCGGGCGAGCGGCTGTCACGTCATCCCAGGGAAGTTCGCTACATGTTCTCTACCCACATTCGTCATCGAACTGTCACGGTCCTGTCCGTGGCAGCGCTGACGATCGGGGCAGCCACAGTGTCGATCGGAGACGCCCACGCAGCGCCGGCGCTGGCACCCCGGTTCCAGCTTGCGGCCACAGCCCTGAAGCCGGCGATTCGGCTCAGCCAATCCGGCGTGATCATGTTCCCGATGAATCCGCTGCCGAAATGCTCGCTCAGCAAGACGAGCTTCGGGCAACCTCGTCCTAACGGTCGCACGCACGAGGGCATCGACCTCATGGCATCGCTCGGGCAAGAGGTCTACGCCGTCGACAATGGAGTGCTCACCAGACAGGCCGTCGATGGTGCGACAAATGCCACCCTGTCCGGGAACGCCTGGACGCTGACGATGCCCGACAAGACGTACTACTTCTACGGCCACCTGTCGAAGTTCGCGGACGGGTTGGCTGTCGGATCCGCCGTCATTCGTGGGCAATTGATCGGCTACGTCGGCGACACCGGAGATCCCGGTCCTGGCAACTACCACCTGCACTTCGAGGTGCATCCGAAGGGGGGCGTAGCAGTGGATCCCTACCCGCTGTTGACCATCCCGAAGAGCTGCACTGTCGTGGCCTGACCCGCCACGGGCGAAGTAATCTCACTGCGTGAGCATTGCTGTGGCGCTCGAGGACCTTGCCGACAAACTTGTCGAATACCCGTGGTGCTATCTCGTGACGAGCGGTGAAGATCGCCCTCATCTCCTCGCGGTCAAACCGTCGCTCGTCAACGCCGGGCTGCGTTGTGAGACGGGTCATTCCAGCCGCGCCAATGTGGTGCGCAATCCATTGGTCGTGCTGATGTTCCCACCGCAACAGCCAGGCGGGCTCTCGTTGATCGTCGACGGCGCGGCCGAGGTCAATGGTGACGGCGTCGTGGTGACACCTACGTGGGCAGTTCTGCACCGTTCCGCGTTGTGATGGCCACCATCTTGTTGCCGCTTCCCGACACGGATTTCGATGTCACCGAGGTCGCCGTACCGTGGAAGGTTCTGACTCGACTCGGGCACAGCGTCGTGTTTGCGACCGAGAACGGTGGCAGGGCACCGGCGGCCGACCCCCTCCTTCTCACCGGAGTGCTGTTCGGCAAGCTCGGCGCCGCGGACGAGCCGAAGCGCTGGTGTTTGCCGCGCTGTTGCCCTCAGGTGGGAGAGATATCGAGACCGAAGGCTGATTGGAACGCCGCGTAGTAGTCGCCATCGTCGACGTGCGCGCCAAGTGCCACCCAGTCCTCGTCCGACATCTTCTCGCGTCCGGCGATGAACTCCGGTCCGGCCCAGCTGACCGAATAGCGCAGCTGCGGTGTGTCGGTTGTGATTGCGTGGTCGATGAGATTGGCAACCTCGAACGGATCGGTCGCTTGCTGATGTCCGGCCGCGTAGAACTGGAAGAGACGCCGATAATGCGCGTCGTAGGCCCCCGACTGATTGGGTGCGTCGATGTTCTTGGCGAAGATCGCGCTCTTGGTGACCCCCGGCTCGATGATGGCGACTCTGATCCCGAATGGCGCCAGCTCTTGTGCCAAGCCCTCGCTCAGCCCCTCGAACGCCCACTTCGATGCGACGTATGGAGACTGAGCGAGAGCGGCAATGCGTCCGGCGATGGAGGTGATGTTGACGATGGCCCCGCTGTGCCGGGAGCGCATACCGGGCAGCACTTGTTGCAGGCAGCGAACCGCGCCGCACAGGTTGACGTTCATGATGTCGAGATAGGTCGACGTGCGGCACTCCTCGGCAACGGCGTTTCCACCAACACCGGCGTTGTTCACCAGCACGTCGACAACGCCGTTGGTCTCCTCGAGGATGCGCGCGAAGCCAGCGCGGACCGACTCGTCGTTGGCCACGTCGAGCTCCACAAGGTTGATCTCGACGCCGGCGTCGGCCGACATCGACTGCAACTTGCCCGCCTTGTCGACGCTGCGAACGGTGCCGTAGACGGCGTGACCCTGCTTGGCCAGGTGGATAGCGGTGGCACGGCCAATGCCGCTGTTGGCGCCGGTGACAACGGAGATGGTCATCCGACCATGGTAGGTAATGGGTGCAGCTAAGCGGCCTCCAACGGAGCGAACTCGTCGAACCACACGGCGTCGGGATCGCAGGCGATAGCGAGGCTCTGAACTCGTTCGTGGTCGACGATCAAGATGTCGAGTAGGTGCAAACCCTGCAACATGTGGATGCGGCGCAGTTCGAAGTAGCCGATCTGATCGTTCTTGTCGGGCGATGTCAACGGAACGTGATCGGCGACGCAGATCATCATCGTCTGCGAGAACGGCACCTCGAGCCCAGGCCCGTCGCACCACCCGACGAACAGGCCGAGCTCTGTGGGTGGGTCGGCGAACATCGCCGTGACCTGGCGGCGCTCGTCGAGCAGCACCATCACTTCCTTTTCGACCGGCATGTCGAGGACACCTGTGGCGAGATTGGCGGCGTCGGCGAACTCGGCGACGACGAGTGGCTCGTCTGGGTTGGGCAGCCACACGTAGCACGGCTGATCGCCGAAGCGGATATCGATGACGTGCCTGCGGCTACGCAGGCGAGGGCGGCGGAACGACATGGATCCTCCCGAACAAAGGTTGGCTTGTTATCGGGGGAAGCCGCTGTTGCGGACCCTATCGGCGGTGCCAGCGCGTTGCCACGCGGCTTCCAACTTCTAGCAACGGCCATGCGGCAACGATGAAGGCGGCCGCGAGTCCGTACGCCCAGGCTGCGGTTCGGGGGAGGTCGAAGGCCTTGCGCGTCCACGGTGTCACGAACATCAGTGCGAAGAACGCCACCATCGTGATCACCAGCGCGGCACGCAGCCTGTTGAGCGGCCGGGCAACGCGGTAGAGGTTCATCAGAGCCACGGCGCCGGCCACCATCACAGCAACCGTGCGAGCGTGATCAGCGTCGATCGAGGTGTCGAGTTGGGCGATGGCGAACACGGTCATGGTGACCGCGGCGATGATGATGCCTGCCGGCACGGCCCTGCCGAGTACTCGCCGCAGGAAGCCGTCGTTCACCCTGTCGTGGTTCGGCTCGAGGGCAAGGAAGAATGCGGGCAGGCCGATGGTGAACCAACTGAGGATCGACAGATGGATCGGCCTCAGTGGATACGCGACTGCGACGATCCCGGTGATCACCGACAGCACGACGCTGTACGCGGTCTTGGCGAGGAACAGGCTGGCAACCCGCTCGATGTTGTTGATGACCCGCCGACCCTCGGCGACGACCGATGGCATGGCTGAGAAGTTGGAGTCCATCAACACCAACTGGGCGACACCCCTTGTCGCTTCACTGCCGCTGGCCATCGCCACACCACAGTTCGCATCCTTGAGCGCGAGCACATCGTTGACACCGTCGCCAGTCATCGCGACGATGTGTCCTCGCGACTGGAGCGCGTGGACCATTGATCGCTTCTGGTGCGGTGTTACCCGGCCGAACACCGTGCTGGCCTCGACGGCATCGGCGAACAGGTCGGTGCCTTCCGGCGGCATGGTTGTCGCGTCGACGTTGTTGTCCCAACCGGTAAGGCCAGCCCGTCGTGCCACAGCGCCGACGGTGACGTTGTTGTCGCCGCTGATGACTTTCACGATGACGCCTTGATCGGCGAAGTACTTCAGCGTCGCCGGCGCGTCGGCACGGACGACGTCTTCGAGGAGGACAAGGGCAACTTCGGTGACCGAAGGAAGGGTTGCGTCAACTCCATCGCTGAACGAACCTTCAGCTTTTGCCAGGACCAGGACTCGTTGTCCTTCAAGCGCGTGCACCTCGACGCCCACCTTCAGGTCGCCGGCGTAACCCGAGCCCATCACGTTCTCCGGCGCGCCGAGGACCCAGCTGCCGTTGTCGGCGAAGGTCATCGCGCTCCACTTGCGCGCCGACGAAAACGGTACTCGGCCTGTGGCTGTCCAGGTGGTTGCTTGCTTGAATGCGTTCTGAAGTGCGCGCGAGGTCGCGTTTGGGTCGGGGTCGAGCTGCGCGACCGCGGCAAGCGCAAGATCGATCTGCGCTCGGTCGGCATTGCCGAGGGGCTGCACCTCGGCAAGCGCCAAGCTTCCCTCCGTGATGGTGCCCGTCTTGTCGACGCACAGCACATCGACACGAGCGAGCACCTCGATGGCCGGCAGTTCTTGCACGAGACATCGTTTGCGCGCGAGACGCACAACGCCGACGGCAAAAGCAACGCTGGTGAGCAGCACGAGACCCTCCGGTACCATGCCGACGAGACCGGCAACGGTGCCGATGATCGACTCCTGCCAACCCACGTGGCGGCGCAAGAACTGACTGCTTGCCAGCAGCAGGCCGACCGGAAGGATGAGATAGCCGACCCATTTGACGATCCGGTTCACGTCGTTGCGAAGTGGTGAGTTGATCAGGGTGAAGCGGCGTGCTTCTTCGGCGAGCTTGGCTGCATAGTTGTCGGCGCCGACCTTCGTCA
>JANMQX010000212.1:0-15537 GCA_031370745.1 Ilumatobacteraceae bacterium | reverse complement strand
CTGTTGTGACCGACCGCGTTGACGTGATCTGGGACCAGAGCGAGCTCGACGAGCGGCTCGACGCCTTCCTCGCCTGAACAGGCGCGGTCAGCTGAAGCTGGACCCGCAACCGCACGTGCGGCTGGCGTTGGGGTTGTTGATCGAGAAGCCGGCCTGATTGAGGCCGTCCTTGTAGTCGAGCGTTGCGCCCTGCAGCATCTGCGCGGAGGCCGAATCGACCACGACGTTGACGGTGGCTCCCGGGTTGCCGAAGGTTGCTTTCTCGTCGTCGGAAGCGACATCGCCATCGAAGAACATCTCATACGAGAAACCGCTGCACCCGCCGGGACGCACGGCGACCCGCAGTGCCAGTTCGAGGTCGCCTTCGGCCTCCAGCAATTCCTTGACCTTGACGGCTGCGGTATCGGTGAGCGTGATCACGTTGTTGGCTCCTCCTACGGTGTGGAAAGTCATTGTAGCGACCTGTAACCGTACAATCGATGTTGTGATTCCCAGCCCGCCGGACGTCGAGACGGTTGCTGAACTTTTGCGGTCTGTCATCGATCCGGAGTTGGGCGCCGACATCGTCACGCTCGGCATGGTCCCGTCAATCACGGTGGCCGAAGACGGCGTGGTCACAGTGGGTGTGAAGCTGACGATCGGGGGCTGTCCGCTGCGGGCGCAGATCAAGAAAGACATCGAGACCAGGGTCGCTGTCCATCCCGGCGTGACGAACGTCAAGATCGATTGGGGCGAGATGACTTCCGAGGAGCGCTCGGACGTGATGCTCAAGGCTCGCTGGAACGCACGCGAGAACGCGCCCAACACCGAGGTGCCGGCATCCACGCGGATCCTGGCGATCGCCAGCGGCAAGGGTGGCGTCGGTAAATCGTCGGTCACGGTCAATCTGGCGGCAGCGGTTGCCGCGGTCGGGTTCACCGTAGGCGTGCTCGATGCCGACATCTGGGGCTTCTCGGTGCCGCGACTGCTGGGAATCGACGATCGGCTCGAGGCCGAAGCGGTCGCCGGTCACGACAAGCCGATGATCATTCCGCGCACGCTGCCAATGGGGCGCGGCCTGCTGAAGGTTGTCAGCACCGGTTTCTTGGTTGAAGAAGACACCGCACTGATGTGGCGAGGGTTGATGCTCAACAAGGCCGTCGAGCAGTTCTTGCGCGACGTCCACTGGGGTGATCTCGACTATCTGTTCATCGACATGCCACCGGGCACCGGCGACGTGCAGATGGGGTTGGCACGGATGTTGCCCCGCACCGATCTGCTGATCGTCACGACTCCAGCGATCGCTGCCCAGAAAGTGGCCGCAAGGGCAGCCGACATGGCCAGGCGCAGTTTCCTGCGGGTGTGCGGTGTGATCGAGAACATGTCGTCGTTCACCTGCGAGCACGGCGTCGAGTACCCGCTGTTCGGTACCGGCGGAGGCCAGGTTCTGGCCGACGAGATCGGCGTCGAACTGCTCGGTCGCGTACCGCTCGAACCAGCCGTTGCCGCTGGTGGCGACGCCGGCCGGCCAGTGGCGATCGACGGTGTCGGTCTGGCGGCCGACGAGTTTCGGGCCATCGCTCGCAAGATCATCGACGAGGTCGCTCCGCCGGTCAACATGGCGGGCTGCTCTGCGCGGATGTTGACGCTGGCGGCCGCAGCGCTCGATGCTGCTGACCAGTCCAAGTCGGCCTGACTACTCCAACTCGTCATAGTCGACGTCGTCTGGCATCGCGATCCCACGCATACGACCCTTCGCGTCTCTGCGCAGCTTCGGCATGATCGCTGAAGGTTGGCCGAGTTGCCTGGCTGCGGCCATCGCCGACTCGGCGTTCTGATGGGTTCCGACGAACTCGAGGTTCTTGATCGTCGGCGGCATCATCGTCAGTTCGCCGTGTTCGTGCTGACGGAGCGCATCTTGCGGTCTCACCCAGGTGCTGGCGATCGTCTCGTTGTCGTCGTGGCGCGACGACTGCTCGAGCGGAGCGACCGCCATGAAAAAGCGGGTGTCAAACCGCCTCGAGGTCTCGCCGACCGGCGTGATCCAATGGCTGACCCAGATCAGATCGTCGATGGCTGGAAGCAGGTGGTGCTCGGCGCACAACGCACGCAGGTCGACTTCGCCGTCGTGGACCGCCCGTCGGTGAGCGAGGACCGGATGGCCGTCGGAGACCATCGCTCCGTTGGCGTCGGTAGCCAGCAGAACTCCTGCCTCTTCGTAGCACTCACGGATCGCGGCGATGACGTAACCCTCGTCACCGTCACCATCGGCAGCGTCGACCTTGCCACCGGGGAAGACGTACATGCCCCCCGCAAACGCGGCCGCCGTTGTGCGTCTCAGCATGAACACTTCGATGCCCTGTGGTGTGTCGCGCAGGAGCATCACGGTGGCTGCCGGCTTGGCCGGAACTTTGGCTGGGTCGTGGTCCATCGCGGGCGACCGTAACGCATTTGCGTAGTGTTCTGACCGTGCTGGTGTGGATGGATCTGGAGATGACAGGTCTCGACCCCGCTCGCCACGTGATCGTCGAGATCGCCACGTTGGTGACCGACGACCAGTTGAACATCGTTGCCGAAGGCCCGGACCTCGTCGTACATCAAGACGAAGCCGCGCTCGCCGAAATGGATCTCGTCGTCATCGAGATGCACACGCGCAGCGGGTTGCTCGACGCGATTCGCAGTTCGACGATCTCGCTCGCCGACGCCGGCGCGCAGACGTTGGAGTTCATCAAGACGCACGTCACCGAACCGCGACGTGTGCCGTTGTGCGGGAACTCGATCGGGATGGATCGACGGTTCCTCGCGGCATACCTGCCGGAGATCGAGGAGTACTTGCACTATCGATCTGTCGATGTCAGCACGGTCAAGGAACTCGTGAAGCGGTGGTACCCGGCGCTGAACAGTGGGCGGCCCCGCAAGGCCGGCTCACATCGTGCGCTCGACGACGTGCTCGAGAGCGTGTTGGAGATGAAGTTCTATCGCGAGCATGTGTTCGTGCACGAGGTTGCTTTGCCGGAATCACCGGCGCCCCCGGAGCCGCCGGCTACGGAGCATTCGTCCGAATCCAGCTGAGTGCGTCTGCGGGCGGGACCCGTTGCTCGTCAATGTCGTCGAGCAGCGATCGAAGGCGCGAGAGCTCGTTCGACGCGCTGATGCCATAGCGCAGCGGAGTCGAATCGGTGATCATTGCGCAGGAACGACAGGCTCGAGGATGCATCACGCTGAAGTGTTTGCCGATCAGCGGCGTCACCAGAACGCCGCACAAGGTTTCGCGTCGGCGACCCTCTGGGCGCACGCTGGTGCGGAGGGCGTGCGACTTGCCCCGTGGTCCGATCGAACCGCCGCGCTCGTAACCCGAGCCCGCCCATCCGTCGCCGTGGAGCTGGCCAGGTAGGGGACGAACGGTGCGTCGATGCTCGAAACCGTGGCGATGTTCATAGGCCCGCTGGCGACAGGCCTGATTGCAGTACAGGCGGGGACGGCCGGGCCGGCAGGCGACGAGGAACTCGATGGCACACCACGCGCACGACCGATGCGTGGGGCGGGGATGGAGGATGCGAGTCATGTGAACGTTGTACGCCGGGGGTGTACTACGGATTCCGCGGCGCCGTTCCGTCGCACCCCAACCTGAAACGGCCCTGTCCGCCCACCGATCCTGCCCGCCCTCGACAGATCCCACACCGCCGTACGGCCAACCCGGTACCGAGTACCGCTGTGCGGCGGGTCCTTGTGAATTGTCCGTGACGAAATGCACTCCGGCGCAGTTCCTACACCAGGCCCTCCCGAATCGTCCGTGACGAAATGGTTGCGGCGAGTTTCGTCACGGACGTTTCACAACGAGCGCGGCCGACCGACGGTCAATATCGTCACTGACGATTCACGAGGGGGTTGAGGGGGTGTGGGGGTTGAGGGACGGCAGGCGGCGAATGCGGAAAGCGATCTGGCAGTGGGCTTGTCCATCGACCAGCCAACCGTCGTGGCCAATGATGGCTGGTTCGTCCACGTCGGGTGCGTCAACTCCTCCGACGTTCAGGCTGACGCCTCGGTCGATTGGAGATCTGTACTCGACTTCGACACGCAACGGAGCCCGCAGGTCACGGCGGCTGGCGATGACTTCTTCGACGAGCGCGAAGGCGAGGGCGTTGTTCATGTGGTTCATGACGTCGAAGTCGGTGAAACGAACGGGCCACGGCGAGAGAGTGAGATCAGCAGGCGGAAGGGCGAGTGTGAGGCGCGATGAAACGGTGCGTCCGGCGGCGCTTGGTGCAAACACCTGCTCGAACTCCGCTGAGGTGGGTACCGGGCGAAGCGTCGCCGCATCGAGGTGCACCCACAGGGTCGCCGCACTGATCGACGCGGCGTCCCCGCTGCCGATATCGACGCGCCGTTCCGCCCAGCGAGACCCGATCGCCGAGCACCACGTGATCATGTCGAGCGATTGGAGGTAGATGGGAAACTGGTGGACGTCGATCACGGTGCGACGCACGACCCACGTCATCTGAGCAAGTCCGGCGTCGCGAGTGTCGTCGTCGGACAAGTCCTGCAGATAGCGAGCGGTGGCATCGAGGCGCAACCTGCCGCCCGGCGAGCAGTCACCGAGACGAACCCGCCGCGAACCGGCGAACAACCTGCCGTGCGAAGGACGTCCCACCATCTCGAACATGGTGTGACAATAAATGAGTTGACGCCGTCGCCAGGTTCTGGTTGCCTATGTCTCGGCTCGCACATTCGTGTCTTGCCGACGAACTACGGAAGGTACTGGAAGAGCATGAGCACGACGTTCGCACCGCAAGCAGCTCCGGCAGCTGCTGGGGCGCGCCCGTGCACCGGGCTCGTCCACGGCTACCGGTGGCGTGCAGAAGTGTCGATCGACATGAACCTCAATTTCATGAATGAGAGCACTATCAAGCGCCCAGCCCGACGCCTCGGGAAGCTATCGACGTAACACATCTACGTCGAGAGCATCCGCTCCGAGGCCGTCGGGATTCGATCCCGGCGGCCTTTCTGCTTTTTCCAACCCTTCCCACTCGTCCGAGAGGAACCACCCGAAATGTACGCAATCGACTTCAACCGAAACATCGACACCGACATCGACATCGACAACGAGTTCGCCGAACTGGTCGAGCCGGTAGCAGTGCGCGCCCCACGGCCGCGCTGCGCCGACGGCCACGGCACCCTGACCCACCTGTTCTTCTCGGACATCCCACTCGACATCGCCCGCGCAAAGGCAATCTGCAGCAAGTGCTCACTTGCCGTCGACTGCGTGAGCGGCGCGATCGAACGTGCCGAGCCATGGGGAGTCTGGGGGGGCGAGCTGATCGAGAACGGTCGGATCGTTGTCAACAAACGGCCACGTGGTCGTCCCCCAAAGCACCCCCGCCCGGCGGTGGTGATCGACGAGGTGCCCATCCCCCCGCACCTGGTTGCCTGAGACGGGCAGCACGTCGACTCACCGCCGCCCAGCGGGCGATCGCCGGTCCCGACGATGGCAGCGGGCGGTCCGTCGGTAGCCTTCAGCCCGTGACGGTCAACAAGCGTCTGCTCATCGGATCGTTGGCTGTGGCTGCTGCAGTCGTCGTTGGCATCGGCATCGTCGCCGCCAATCGCAACGGCTCGGTCACCGCGACGACCGACGAGAACGTCACGCTGAGGTCGAGCAATGACCTCTCCCCGACCATCGGCACGAATGCCGCCGTGACCGGCCGGTCGCTGCCCAAGGTGAACGTTCAAACCGTTGCCGGAGACTCATTCGCCACGGCGGATCTCGTCGGGCGACCACTTGTCGTCAACTTCTGGTATTCGACATGCGCGCCGTGCAAGAGAGAGCTGCCGGCTTTTGCCGCCGTGCAAGCCAAGCTCGGCGACAAGGTGCGCTTCGTCGGGGTCGACTCGCTACCCCCGTCTGCGCACGAGGAGGCCTTCGCCCGCGACAGGGGCGTGCAGTACGAACTGTTCTACGACACCAACGGCGCGTTGACGTCGGCGGTCGGCGTCGCCGCCTTTCCGCAAACCCTGTTCATCGATGCCACGGGCACGATCGTCGAGCAAACCGGCGAGCTCACCGCCGACCGGCTCGAACAGCTGATCAGGGCCACGTTGCTGTGATCGCTCTCGACGGACGGCTGGCCACCTCCTTCACAGCCGGTCTGCTAGCGGCGATCAACCCGTGCGGCTTCGTGCTGCTGCCGACATATCTCGTCTACTTCCTCGGGATGGAGAACCTGCGCCCAGGCGCGGAGCGGGCCTCGGTGCTGCGGGCGCTCAAGGTGAGCGTGGCCGTCTCTGCCGGATTCATGAGCATCTTCGTCGTCATCGGCGCAATCACCAAGCTTTCGACGAACTGGCTCGTCGAGAAGGCACAGTGGGTTTCGCTGGTCATCGGGCTGGCCCTGCTGGTGCTTGGGATCGCCATGCTCTTCGGATATCGGCTCCCGTTCACCACCCCGAAGCTCGACGTCGGCAAACGCGACCGCAGCGTGCAGTCGATGTACGTGTTCGGGCTGGCCTACGCGGTCGCATCGATCGGTTGCACGATCGCCCCATTCTCCTCAGTTGTGCTCGGCAGCTTCAGCACCAACGGACTGAGGACAGGCGTCGCCGCGATCGCCATCTACGGCATCGGAATGGCACTCGTGGTCACCGGGCTCACCGTGACACTGGCGATGGCCAACACCGCGTTTCTGCGCATCCTGCGGCGTGGCATGGTGTGGTTCGAACAGTTGGCCGGAGTGCTACTGGTTCTCACCGGCATGTACCTCTGCTGGTACTGGTACAGCAACATCACCGATGGGACGGGAGGACGAGTTGTCGCCAACGCCACCGGCTGGAACGACAAGCTGGTGAACTTCGTCCAGGACCATCAAACCGCCGTCGTCTGGGGCGGGGTGATCGTGATCATCGCCGCGGTCGTCACAGCGCTCACGCTGCAGCGCAACGAGCCGGCATCATGACCGACCCGTTCGCCGACCTGCTGGCCACGCCCGGCGTGGAGGAGGTGTGCGTTCTGCGCAGCAACCGCATCGGATTCATGGCCTACCACGGCGGATCATTGGAAGAACAGACCGACGTGATTGCCGCCCAAGCCGCCGAGCGCAGCGGTGCGAGCTACTACGCCGTGCTGCAACCCGAAGAGGTCCAAGTGCACATCCCTTCGCACACGGTCGGGCGCAGTCCTTCGGAACAGCTGAAGACGTTCATCGATCACGTCGACATCGTGATCACGATTCACGGCTTCGGCCGGCAGGACCACTTCACCTCGTTGTTGCTCGGCGGACGCAATCGGGAACTGGCCGACCACATCGCCGCGTGCCTTCGACCGCGCCTGCCCGAGTACGAGATCGTGACCGACCTCGACCGCATCCCGCAGGATCTTCGCGGCCTGCATCTCGACAACCCGGTCAACATGCCGGCACGACAGGGAGTGCAGATCGAGCTACCTCCCCGAATCCGCGGCTCGAGCCCGATCTGGGTCGATTGGGATCACAGCGAGATGGTTCCACCGATGGCCGCTCTGATCGAGGGCCTTGTCGACGCTGCCGAGATGTGGGCTACGGAGCCAACCGCTCGATGATCCACCCGCCGTCGTCGCGCCGATAGCGCACACGATCGTGCAACCGGCTCGGGCGACCCTGCCAGAACTCGTATGACACCGGGCGCAGCAGCCATCCGCCCCAATATGCGGGACGCGGCACCTCCTCGACATCGGCAAAGGTTTCCTCGAACTGAGCGACTCGCTGCTCCAAGGTCGCCCGATCAGGCAAGACCTGCGATTGGGGTGAAGACCACGCACCAAGCTGCGACGACCGCGGACGTGTGGCGTAATACAGGTCGCTCTCGGCCTCGGGTAACCGTTCGACCACCCCAACGACGCGCACCTGGCGATGCAACTGCAGCCACGTGAACAGCATCGCTGCCCGCGGCGCGTCCGTGAGCTGAGCACTCTTGGCCGACTCGTAGTTGGTGAAGAACGAAAATCCGCGCTCGTCGGCGCCGCGCGCCAACAGATAGCGGGACTGCGGCCAACCCTCACTGTCGACCGTCGACAACACGAAGGCATGCGGTTCGACACAACCCCCCTGCGAGGCCTGGTCGTACCATTGCTGCCACTGAACCAGCGGGCTCGCGTCGACATCGCCGACGTCGAGACCGGCGGATTCGTAGTCGGCGCGGCGCGAGGCGAGATCGCTCATCGACCGGTGATCCGCTCGACGCCGCGCATGTACGGCCGCAACACCTCAGGTACCACGACGCTGCCGTCCGGCTCTCGATAGTTCTCGACGATCGCCGCCCAGACCCGCGGCACGGCGAGCGCCGAACCATTCAGCGTGTGGGCGATCTGCGTGCCCTTCTGCCCCGCGACTCGGTAGCGGATGTCTGCGCGCCGCGCCTGATAGTCACTGAACCACGAGATCGATGACACCTCGAGCCACGAGTCGGAGCCCGGAGCGTAGACCTCGATGTCGAAGCTGCGATGGTGGCTCTGACCCATGTCGCCGGTGCAGATCTCGATGATCCTGTACGGCAACTCCAGTCCAGCGATCAACGCCTCGGCGCGGCCGGTCATCTCGTCGAGCAGGTCCGGAGCCTGTTCTGGCGTTGCCACGGCCAAGATCTCGACCTTGTCGAACTCGTGAGCGCGCAGCATGCCGCGAGTGTCGCGACCTGCAGAGCCGGCCTCACGCCGATAACACGGTGTGTACGCCATGAACCGCAGCGGCAGGTCGTCGACGTCGACGACCTCGCCGGCGTAGAGCGATGTCAGCGGCACTTCGGCAGTAGGGATCAACCACAGATCATCGCGTTCGATGTTGTATGCATCGTCGGCGAACTTCGGCAGTTGGCCGGTCGCCGTCAGAGTCGCCGTCGTGACGAGCGATGGCGGTCGGATCTCTTCGAATGCATCCACGTTGCGATCGAGCGCGTATTGGCACAGCGCCCGCGACAGCGCCGCGCCGTTGCGACGCTGCATGGTGAACATCGCCCCGCTGATCTTGGTGGCCCGCTCGTTGTCGAGAATGCCCAGCGCGGATGCGGTCTCCCAATGCGGAACGCGTCGGTGCTCGGGGTACTCCGCTGCCAGGTTGATCGGACCCTTGACGAGCGGGTTGTCCTGCTCGCCCACGCCATCGGGAGCGTCGGGATGCGCAAGGTTGGGGATGCGCAGCAGCACGTCGCGCAGATCGCTCTGGACGATGTCGAACTCGTTGGCCAACACCCGCTCGTGGTCGCCGAGGGCACGACTGCGCAACTGCAGTTCCTCAGCACCTTTGGTGTCGCCCTTGCGACGTAGTTCGCCGACGGCCTTGGAGAGGTCATTGACTTCAGCACGGATCGCATCGCGTTTGGCGACGATGTCGCGGGACAACGCGTCGAACGCGATTGCCCGCTCGAGTTGGTCGATCACATCGGGTTGGTGGCGCCTGGCCAGGGCGCTGCGGACCGCATCGGGTTCGGCGCGCAACAAACGGACATCGATCACAGATCGGAGAGGTTACCGGTGCTCAGCGAGTGAGGGCGTACGAGAATTGACGCGCCGAACCAATGCGGCACGACGCCGTGACCGGCGCCTGGCGTAAGTTCACGAACCGGCGCCCGCTTCGCAATCCATGGGTGCGCAGGCGTCGTGCGAAATCGAGATCGTCGACGGTGGCGACGCGCTCATCGAACCCGCCGATCGCATCGAAGTCGTCGCGACGGCACCAGTACATCCCGCCACCGAGCCCGTTGAGATACGTCGTCAGTCGCGTCATCACCATCGCCACATCGATCGACAGCGAATGCCGCTCGGGACGCAGGATTGCTCCGCCGCCCACGTAACAGCCCGTCGCCAGGAGCCGCTCGATCTCGGCGAACGCGACAGGCGACATCACGCGATCGGCGTCGATGGTCACCAGGATCTGACCGGTGACGACCGAAGCGCCGGCATTGCGCGCAACGGCAAGGTTGGGTTGACCGCAGTCGATGACCGATGCACCGGTGGAGACAGCGAGGCGTCCATGCGCTGCGTCGCGGTCGCGCACGACGACTACGACTTCGGCGTTGGTCCGGATCGCCTGTGCTGTACGCGTGATCGCGCGCAAGCTGCGAGCCAGATCGGCCTGCTCGTCGAGAGCCGACACCACCACGGAGAACCGCGCCATGTCCCAGTGATCGGTTGAATCGGCCGACGACTTGATAGCGAATTTGCCGGGGCGTCGCCTAGGGTCGCACGCTGTGGCTGCGGTGGAGGTCGAACGTCTGACGGTTACCATGGCGACGTGGTCGCGGTCGACGCCATTTCGTTCACCGCGGCAGCTGGACAAGTCACAACAGTCCTCGGTCCGAACGGGGCCGGCAAGACGTCGACCATCGAGGTGTGCGAGGGATACCTGCGGCCCACCGCAGGGACGGTTCGGGTTCTCGGCTTCGACCCGGCAAGTCAGCAACGCCGACTCAGCAAGCGCATGGGCGTGATGTTGCAACAGGGTGGCATCTATCCCAGCTCGAAGGTGCTCGAAACAGTGCGGCACTACGCTGCGCTCTACGACAACGGCGCCGATGCAGCGGCGCTGGTCGAAGCGGTCGGTCTGACAGCGAGGAGCACTGCAACGTGGCGGAAGCTGTCGGGGGGCGAGCAACAACGCGTGTCGCTTGCACTGGCGCTGGCAGCCAAGCCTGACGTTGCCTTTCTCGATGAACCCACATCAGGTATCGACATCAACGGACGTGACGCGATCCGCGGCATCATTCGCGATCTCGCTTCGAACGGATGCGCTGTCGTGCTGGCCACACACGAGCTCGACGAGGCCGAGCGCTTGGCCGATCGCATGGTCATCATCGATCGCGGCACCCTGATCGCCGACGCCACGTTGGCCGAGCTGCGCAAAGGTCATGACGAGATCAGGTTTCGCACCGACCCAGACCTCGATCTGCGCGCCCTCGCCGAGGCGACAGGAATCGTGGCCAGCAAGGTCAGCAACGACGAATACGTCATCGATGCTCCGCCGCAGCCGCGCCTGATGGCCCAGCTCGGTGATTGGCTGGCTCAGGCCGGCCATCCGCTGCACGACCTGCGCGCCGGAGGGCAACGTCTCGAGGACGTCTTTCGCCGTTTGACCGGTGGCGAACAATCGTGAGGCAGCGATGAAGGTCGTCCTCGTTCAGTTCCGCTCCGAGCTACGCCGTGTCGCCGCCAATGGGGAGCAACTGCTGTTGACACTCGGGATACCGGTGATGCTGCTCGTGTTCTTCAGCCTGGTCGACGTCTTGCCGACAGGCACGAAACAGCCGATCGACTTCCTCGCGCCAGGTATTCTCGCTCTCGCCACAATGAGCACCGCAATGGTCAGCCTCGGGATCGGCACGGGCTTTGAACGCAGCTATCACGTTCTGAAGCGTCTCGGCACAACACCGTTGGGCCGCCCACGATTGATCGCCGCCAAGATCGGCTCGGTGATCACCCTCGAGATCGTGCAGTTCGCTGTACTGATCCCGGTGGCGTTCGCGCTGGGTTGGAAGCCTGATTCACCGAGTTGGCTGCTGGCCGTCGTCGGCGTCATCGTCGGCACCATGGCGTTTGCGGGAATCGGCCTGACCCTGGCCGGGAGGTTGCCGGGGGAGATCAACCTTGCCGCTCAGAACGGGCTGTACCTCGTGTTGTTGTTGCTCGGCGGCATGGTCATTCCCTTCGCCAAGTTGCCCGGCGCGATCCGCGCCGTCGCCCATGCCCTGCCTTCGGGAGCACTCGCCGACGTGTTGCGCGACACGCTGAGCAACGCTGGAACGCAACCGACGCGCTCGTGGATCGTGCTGTGCATCTGGGCGGTAGCCGGCCCACTGCTCGCGGCCCGGTTGTTCCGCTGGGATTAGTTAGATCACGGTACTTTTTCGCTCGGAGCGGGAGTGCTGTCGAACTCGGATTTGACCTGATCGAAGGTCAGCGGCGAGCGGCGATAGCTGTTCTCATCTTTCCAGTTCGTGGCGAATCGCTTGAAGAAGTAGAAGACCACGAGTGACCACAGGAAGATCGAGCCGCCGATCTTCATGATCGCCCCTGCCAACTGCTGGTCGTCAGTCGGGCTGATGTTCCATACTCGCACCGGTTGGTTGTAGTGCTTGTACACCACTCCCTCGGCAAAGGTCAACCATCCAGCGGGCACGGTCGGAACCACGCTCTGCAGGAACAGGTAGATCGGTTTGGCTGCATCGCTGATGCGCAGTTCGCGGAACGGACCGACAACCGGCATCCACATCAACAACGCGGTGAGCACCAGCACCAGGTGCAGCGAGTAGTGCAGCGGCGCGCTCTGCACCGACGCGTTGACGACAGGGGGGATGTGCGTGACCATCACGGTGACGTTGAACACGACGGCGGCCACCACCGGCTTGGTCATGAACTTGACGACTCGCCACGTTCGACCGGTACCGACCAAGAGGCGCATCAGCCACGTGGGCGTCGCGAGCAGCACGAGTGGCGGCATGAAGTAGCTCAACATCATGTGCTGCAACATGTGTGCCGAGTAGAGGTAGTCCTCGCCGATCTGGTGAATGGGCCACGTGCTGGCCGCAAACAACAACGCCATCGCACCCGCGAAGCAACCGATGTTCTGCCGCGTGACGATCGGCTGACCGTCGGGAACGGCACGCGGACCGATCACCCGAGTCGTGTACACGTATGCCCCGATCAAGAAGGCGACGAGCAGATAGACCTCCGGGTTCGCTTGGAACCGCCACGGATCGGCGAAGGTGGCGCCGATCATCGGTCAACTGCCGCCGTCGAAGAACCGGAAGGTGAGCAAGGCGACGACGTACACGAACACGGCCAGGAACAACCCGGTGTAAAACAACCAGCTGAAGATCTTGTTGTCGAACCTCAGATGCATGAACAGCGAGACGACGGTGCCGAACTTTATGGCCATCAGGACCAGCAGGAGCGGCAGGTACAACTTGCCGATGTCGAGGTAGTAGAGGCCGACCTCGACCGCGGTGATGATTGCCAGCGCCATCGCAACCTTGATGTAAAAGCTGTTCGGCTTGTGGGCATGGCCATCGTCGTGGCCGGCATGGTCGACATGAGCTGATTCGGTAGTAGTCATGACGTGGGCCTCATGCCGGGATCAGGTAGACGAGGGTGAAAATCACGATCCAGACGATGTCGACGAAGTGCCAGTAGAGCCCGATGAGTTCGATGACCTCGGCCTTGTCGCCTGGCACCTTGCTGCGCGAAACGATACCGACCAGCGACATCAACATGATGATGCCGACCGACACGTGAATACCGTGGAAACCGGTGAGGGTGAAGAAGCTCGAGCTGAACAAGCTCGTCGTGAAGCCCACGCCTTCGTGGTAGAACGACGTGAACTCGTAGACCTGTGCACCCACGAAGGTGGACCCGAGCAGCGCGGTGACCGAGAGCCACAGACACGTGAGGCGGTCGTCGCGCTGCTGCGCGGCGCTGACAGCCAGCACCATGGTGAGCGAGCTCATCAGCAGCACGAAGCTCGACACCGATGTCAGCGGGATGTCCCACAGCTGGGCCGGGCCCGGCGAGCCGGTGTGCCGGCCGCGATACAGCATGTACGTGGAGATGAGCCCACCGAACAGCAGACACTCGCTGCCGAGGAACAACCACATCGCCAGCTTGTTGTTGCTGAGCCCTGTCGTGGTGACCATGTGGGCAGGGTGGTCATCGCCAGCATGATCGTGGGCGTCGACTGGGTGATCGTCGGAGCGAGCTTCCACTGCTGAACTGGTATCGCCCGGGTCGTCTGCGGCAGGAGTTTCGGTGAGCGTCGCGTCAGACACTGACGAGCTCCTTGGATGGTTCCCCACCTTGTGCCGGCGGGTCATAGTCGCTGTCGTCGGCGACCGAGGGCTCGAGCGACCATGCGTAGATCCCCATCAGCAGGATCGCGCCGCCGATGACAGTGAGCACTCGCGAGAAGATGACGCCGTAGCCCATGATCGGCAGGGCGATGGCAACCACCATCGGCCAGTACGAAGGCGACGGCATGTGGATGTGCTTGTCGGCGTTGGCCTCCTGCTCGGCATGCAACTCTTCAGCCGTGCGAACCTTCACCAAGCGAGGGCCGGTGTCGGTGTCGACCTCTTCGTATTTGAGGTGGAAGTACTCGTCGAGGGCGTGCACGTGCGGAATGACGTCGAAGTTGTGCACCTTCGGTGGGCTATCGGTGAGCCATTCGAGACTGCGCGCATCCCACGGATCGAGCGGTGCCTTCTCAGCTTTGCGCGTGGTGTGCCACACGTTGACGAGGAACAAGAAGATGCCGATGGCCAACGTGTAGGCACCGATGCTGGCGACCGTGTTCCAGAACCGAAGGTTGAAGAAACCCTCACCGGTGAGCTTCGCCGGGTACACGACCATGCGGCGCGGCTGACCTTGCAGACCGAGGATGTGCATAGGGCCGAACGTCAGGTTCATGCCGATGACCATCAGCCAGAAGTTCCACTTTCCGAGTGTTTCGTTGAGGCACTTGCCGAACATCTTCGGCCACCAGTAGTAGAAGCCAGCGAAGATCCCGAAGACGGCCCCGCCGAACAGCACGTAGTGGAAGTGGGCGACGATGTAGTACGTATCGGTTTGTTGGGTGTCGCTCGGGGACACCGAGTGCGTCACACCCGACAGGCCACCGATCGTGAACTCGACGATCAACCCGACGGCGAACAGCATCGCCGTCGTGAAGTGCAACTTGCCGCCCCACATCGTCAGCGTCCAGTTGACGATCTTCACGCCGGTCGGGATGGCGATCAACATCGTGCTCACCGAGAACACCGCGACACTGACCGGACCAAGTCCGCTGGCGAACATGTGGTGGGCCCACACTCCCCAACCCACGAAGCCGATTGCCGCGCCGGAGAAGACCACGAACTTGTAGCCGAACAACGGCTTGCGGCTGAACACGGGCAGCACTTCGCTGACGATGCCGAAGCTGGGTAAGACGAGGATGTAGACCTCCGGATGTCCGAAAATCCAAAACAGGTGTTGCCACAACAACGGATCCGCGCCGGCGTCGACGTTGAAGAACTGGGCGCCGAAGTTGCGCTGGAACATCAGCAGGAACAGCGCAACGGTGATGACCGGGATCGCGAACACCAGCAGGAACTGCACCACCAGGATCATCCACGTGAAGATCGGCATCTTCATCAGGCTCATCCCGGGAGCGCGCATGTTGAGGATGGTGACGATCAGGTTGAGCGCACCGGTCAGTGAGGCGATACCTGTGATCTGCAGACCCAGCGACCAGAAGTCGACACCGTGGGTCGGCGAGAACAAGGCGTTGGCGTTGGGCTGGTACATGAACCAACCGCCGTCGGCCGCGCCGCCAAGGAACCATGACGTGTTCAAGAAGATGCCCCCGGCCAGGAAGCACCAGAAGCCGAAGGCATTGAGGCGCGGGAATGCCACGTCGCGCGCACCGATCTGCAACGGCACGAAGTAGTTGGCCCACCCTGCTGCCATCGGCATCACGAACAAAAAAATCATCGTCGTGGCGTGCATCGTGAACATCTGGTTGTAAAGGCTTGCGCTGAGAACGGTGTTGTCGGGCGCCGCCAGTTGGG
>JANMQX010000200.1:0-4089 GCA_031370745.1 Ilumatobacteraceae bacterium | reverse complement strand
TGACTCCGACGGGTGTACGTGTTGCCCGACCTTGGGCGACGACCTTGCTGTCATTGTCGATCAGGGTCACGGTGTGACCGGAGTCCTGTAGTTGGCCGGCCATGTAGCGGCCGACACTTCCGGCGCCGGCGATGATCACGTTCATCAGTGCGATCCCTCGTTGTTGTGGAACGCAGCCTCGAGTTGGGCGGCGTTTTCGGCGGGTATCACGATGTGCAGTACATCGTCCTCTTGTAGCAACGTGGCCGCCGGCGGAATTGTTGCTACACCGCATCGCGCCAACACCGCCACACGCCCCAGAGTCGCTGTCTCGACATTGGCCACAGACATTCCGGCGGCCGACGCCGGCACTCGCCGTTCGACAATGGTGAACTTTGCCGATGGGTCGATCCAATCGGGCGTGGTCTCCGACGCCAGCAAGTGACGAAGTACTCGTGCGCTGGTCCACGCTACTGACGCGACTGTGGCGATGCCGAGCCGCTCGTAGATGGACGCGCGCCGCGGGTCGTAGATGCGGGCGACGACGTGCTTGACCCCGAAGGTCTCGCGAGCAACGCGTGCGATGAGGATGTTGGAGTTGTCTCCGCTGGTGACCGCAGCAACCGCACACTCGGGCGTGATTCCGGCCTCGGTGAGGACGTCACGGTCGAACCCGACGCCCACCATGGTCGCGCCCTTGAAATCGTCTCCGAGGCGGCGAAAGGATTCGGAGCGGCGGTCGATCACGATGACGTCGTGCTCCGTGGCGGCAAGGTTGAGGGCAACCTCTGAGCCGACTCGGCCGCAGCCGACAACGATGACATGCATGCGAAAACTCCTACTCCTCTTCCGTGGTGTCGCCCATGGTATGGATCGGTACCGACACAACCGCGGTGTGCGGACGGTAGAGCAGTTTCGCCTTCAGGGCAAAGGCGCTGCCGTTGTGAAGCCACTGCGTTGACCACGAGGTGACGAACTCAGGAATGACGACCGTGATGATGTCGTCCTGATGGCGCTCGTCGAGCTCGTCGATGAACTGCAGTATGGGGCGGGTCAGTTCGCGGAACGGCGAGTACACGGTGTGCAGTTCGATCGGTACCTCGAACGCCTTCCACTGGTCCTCCACCGCCTTGCGTTCCTCGTCGTTGCTCGCGACCGTGACGGCCAGAAGACGATCGGGGTTCAGTGACCGGGCGTATTGCACGGCTCGCAGCACACCTTTGTTGACTCCGCCGACGAGCACGACCATCGTGTGCGTTTCGCGCGGGGCTCTGTACCCCGCTGGTGCGACGACGGCGCCGCGACTCCTCTTGTAGTGCTTGCCAATTCCGCGGAAGCCGAACACCATGATGGGGATCAACGCGGCCGGGATCCAGGCACCCTCGGTGAACTTGGAGACCACAACGACCAACGCGATCAATCCTGTGGCACCTGCACCGATAGCATTGATCGTCAGGCCGAAGCGCCAGTTCTCCTCCTTCAACTTGAGGTGGTGACGAACCATGCCCGCCTGGCTCAAGGTGAAGCCGGTGAACACTCCGAAGGCATACAGCGGAATGAGCTTCGAGATGTCGCCTTTGAACACGACGATCAAGACGCCTGCAACAGTTGCCAGGAAGATGACACCGTTGGAGAACACCAGCCGGGCGCCGCGGTTGAAGAACTGGCGCGGCAGGTATCCGTCTCTGGCGATGATGGAGGCCAGCCGAGGGAAATCGGCGTAGGCGGTGTTGGCGGCGAGGATCAGGATGAGAAATGTCCCGACCATCAGCATCCAGAACAACGTGCCCTTGCCGCCATAGATGTGTTCGGCCATCAGACCGAGACCGTTGCCGTCCTTGTCGCCACGGAAGGGTTTCAACTTCGCGGCAAGGACCGATACCCCGAGGAAGCACGAGCCCAGAATGACGCCCATCCATACCAGTGTGTTTGCGGCGTTCTTGCTCTCGGGCTTTTGGAAAGCCGGAACACCGTTCGAGACGGCTTCGACGCCGGACAGCGCGACGGCGCCCGACGAGAAAGCCCTCAGGAGCATGTACAGCCCCAGACTCCTGTGCAGCTTGGATGCAGCGATCGCGTCCTCGGACAAGATCTTCTCGGGAATCGGCCCGAGGTGTTGCACGAAGACCCGATAGAAGCCGGTGCCGAGCAACATCAACAACATGACGATGTAGAAATACGTCGGCCCGGCAAACGCCGCGCCACTCTCTTTCACGCCGCGCAGATTGACGACGGTCATGATCAGGACGCAGAGCAGGCAGACCGGCACCGTCCATTTGCTGTCGAAGCCGGTCGCGGTGCGGATCGCCAACACGCCTCCGGCGACGCTGACAGCGACGGTGAGGATGTAGTCGACCAGGAGCGACGAGCCGGCGACCAGCGACGGGATGGCTCCGAGATTCTCGCGGCTGACGATGTACGCGCCGCCTCCGGATGGATAAGCGTGAATCGTCTGCCGGTAGCTCATCACGACGATGATCATCAGTACGCAGACGACGATCGCGATGGGAATCAGCGGCCTGAACGCTGCGGCTCCAACGCCGGCTTGCAGGAGCAAGACCACCAGGATCTCGTCGGTGGCATATGCGGTTGACGAGATTGCGTCGGACGCGAAGACCGGTAGAGCGATCAGTTTGCGCAGCCGCTGATGGGCCTCGTCCTCGGACGAAATCGGCTTTCCGATGAGGAATCGTTTCAGGCCTGGCATATCGGAACTCGAACGTAGCCGATTTGGCACGCGTTCAACCGGGGTTGGCGCGCGCTGGCAGGTCCGATAGAGTCAGATCCTCGTGTGCGCCACTCGGCGTACCTCAACCGAAGTCTGTGTGCGCCCCCAGAAGTTGTGGACGGGGGGACCTCGCAGCAAGAACTGAATCCGGTGCTCCGCCGGCCGTTGGGCCTGCGGAGCATTTGCGTGCTACGACCAATGCCCGGGCAACCGGGTCTGACCCGAAAAGGCTGCCGATTATGGCACTGAAAGCGATCGTTGGCGAGAAAGTCGCCATGAGCCAGGTGTGGGTGAACGACAAGGTCGTGCCCGTCACTGTGCTCCGCGTCGAGCCGGCCCGCATCGTTCAGGTGAAGACCACCGAGCGTGACGGCTATACCGCGCTGCAGGTCACCTTTGGCCACAAAGACGCCAAGAAGCTGACCAAGCCGCAGGCCGGCCACTTCGCCAAGGCCGGTGTGCAGGCCGGCCGTCGCGTCGTCGAACTGCGCCTCGACTCGGTCGACGGCTACGAGGTCGGCCAGGAGATCAAGGTCGACCTGATGGTCGAGGGCCAGCGCGTCGATGTGACGGCGGTGAGTCGTGGCAAGGGATTCGCCGGCGGCATGAAGCGTCACAACTTCAAAGGCCAAGGCGCCAGCCACGGTAACCACAAGCACCACCGCGCTCCCGGTTCGATCGGTTCGGCCAGTTATCCCGGCCGTGTCTTCAAGGGTCTGAAGATGGCCGGCCACATGGGCCACGAACAGGTCACCACGCTCAATCTCGAAGTGGTGCAGGCCGATCTCGAGCGCAACCTGCTGTTGGTCAAGGGATCGGTACCCGGGCCGAACGGCGGCGTCGTCATCGTCCGTAACGCAGTGAAGGGCAAGTGACCGACATGGCATCGATCACCGTCAAAGATTCAGCTGGCAAAGACGCCGGCAACCTCGACCTCGACGAGGCGATGTTCGGTGTGCAGCCGAACGTGCCGCTGATGCACCAAGTCGTCACCGCTCAGCTGGCCGCTCGTCGCAGCGGCACGCAGAGCACCAAGACCCGCGCCGAGGTCCGCGGCGGCGGCAAGAAGCCGTTCAAGCAGAAGGGCACCGGCAATGCCCGTCAGGGCTCCAGCCGGTCGCCGCACATGAGCGGTGGCGGCGTGGCCCATGGCCCGAAGCCACGCAAGTACGACCAGAAGACCCCGAAGAAGATGATCAAGCTTGCGCTTCGTTCTGCGCTCAGCGACCGCGCTGCCGACGGCAAGATCGTGGTCATCGATTCATGGGGCTTCGACGCACCGAAGACGAAGGATGCCAAGAAGTTGCTCAGTGCTCTTGGCGTCGATGGCAAGGCATTGGTCGTCGTCGACATCGATGACACCAACACCATCAAGAGCTTCC
>JANMQX010000198.1:0-1516 GCA_031370745.1 Ilumatobacteraceae bacterium | reverse complement strand
GTAGTGCGACTGCAACAACAGCATGCGATAGGCCCGCGGGTCGAAGTGCTCCATCAGGTCGAGAAGGTTGGCGACATTGCCGAGGCTCTTCGACATCTTCTCGCCTTCGGCATCGACCACGAAGCCGTTGTGCATCCAGTGGTTCGCGAAACGCTTGCCCAGCGCGACCGCTTGGGCACGCTCGTTCTCGTGATGGGGGAACTTCAGATCCATCCCACCGCAATGAAGGTCGAAGCCTTCCCCGAGGATGTCGAGGCTCATCACTACGCATTCGCTGTGCCATCCCGGCCGGCCGTCGCCCCACGGCGATGGCCACGACGGCTCACCCGGCTTTGCCATCTTCCACAACACGAAGTCGGCCGGGTGACGCTTGTTCTCCGCGCCGAACACCTCGCGGTCGCCACCGCCTTCGATCATGTCGTTGAGGTGTTGGTTGACGAGCAGGCCGTAATCCTCGACGGAATCGACGCTGAGGTACACGCCGTCGTCGGTGGTGTAGGCGCGTCCGATCTCGACGAGCTGACTGATCATCGACACCATCTGATCGACGTATTGCGTCGCGTGGGGCACATCGGTGGGCCGAGCCACACCCAACTTGGCCATGGCCTCGAACCACACGGCTTCGCATTTCGTCGTGATGTCCTGCCACGGCCGGTTCTCACTGTTGGCTCGGTTGATGATGGCGTCGTCGATATCGGTGACATTGCTGACGAGGCGAACGTTGAGACCGGTCCATTCGAGGTAGCGGCGCAGCACGTCGTACACGAGGGTCGCCCGGCCGTGGCCGAGATGTGGAGGGCCGTAGACCGTCGGGCCGCACAGGTAGATGCTCACCGTGCCCGGCTCGCGCAGTGCGAGCTCACGTACCTCTCGGGTGGCGGTGTCGTACAGCTGCAGCATGGCCCGCCAGCCTACGCGTCGGCGGCTGCGAGCCTCCGGATGAATTCGCTCGTGACGTCGAACGCGGCAACCGCACCGATCACGATCGTCGCCGGTGACTCGACCATCGCGTCACCGAGTTCGGCGAGCGCACACCGCACGACATGCTGCTGGCTCGATGTTGCATGGCGGATTGCCGCGACCGGAGTGTTGGCCGGCAGTCCACCTTCGATCAATGCAGCCGCAATCGCGGCACGCTGAGCGACGCCCATCAAGACGATGATCGTTCCGCCGACCTGGGCGAGGGCTCGCCAGTTGACTGCGGTCTCGCCGCGCTGTCTGTGGCCCGTGACCACAGTGAACGACGCGCTGACGCCGCGATGCGTCACCGGGATGCCCGCCGCGGCAGGCGCAGCGATGATCGACGAGACTCCTGGGACGACCTCGAAGTCGAGACCTGCGCTGGCGAGCGCGAGAGCTTCTTCGCCACCGCGGCCGAACACGAAAGGGTCACCACCTTTGAGCCGCACGATGTTGCGGCCGGTCTGGCCGAGCTGGATCAGCAACTCGTTGATCAGCTCCTGCGGAACCGGGGCACCTGGACGCTTGCCAACGTCGACCATCTCGGCACCGGGTC
>JANMQX010000190.1:0-4213 GCA_031370745.1 Ilumatobacteraceae bacterium | reverse complement strand
CGACGACATCACCGTCGATCGCTACAGCGTCGAAGGCATGCTGCCGTGGCAGGACGACGAGCCCGGCGAGGAGAACGAAGACGGCCTCACGATCTGGTTGGTCGGCGGAGAAGACGACGACGTCGATGCCTTCCTCGACGCTATCGAGCATCCCGACGACTGATGACGCCGGAGGAGCGCTATCGCTTCGACATCCAAGGTTTTCTGGTGCGCCGCGCCATGTTGTCGGCTGGCGACATCGAGGCCCTGAACGTCGCAGTTGATCTGATCGATGCCCCCGAGCCGGGTGACGACATCATGAGCCAACGTTTCGGTGGTCATCTTGTCGCGGCGCGGCGTTTCCGCGATCTGCTCGACCACGATGGGATCTTCGACATCATCCTCGAACTGTGTGGTAGCAGTGCACGCCTCGACCATGCCTACGGCATCATCATGCGTCCCGGCACCAACGGTCTGGGGTTGCACGGCGGGGGCAAGCCATTCGATCCAGCTCAGTACTACACCGTCGACGGTGGTGCGATTCGTTCAGGGTTGGTCGCCGTGCAGTGGGCGCTGGTCGACCACAATCCGGGTCGCGGCGGCTTCTTGTGCGTGCCCGGCAGCCACAAGGCAAACTTCCCAAGGCCTGCCGACGTCGCCGCGGGGATGGCTGTCGAGGTGCCGATGAAGGCCGGCGATGTCGTGGTCTTCACAGAGGCTCTCACCCATGGCACGTCGACCTGGCAGGGGCCGCGACAACGGCGCACGCTGCTGTACAAGTACTCCCCCGGGAACTCGGCGTGGTCACACGAAGTGTGGCCTGCCGAGCTCCTCAACTCGTGCACATCGCGACAGCGCCTGCTGCTGCAGCCACCATCGGTCGGCAACCACCGTCCGTTGCAATGATCACCCACCTGTTCGTCTACGGAACACTGCGCCCCGGCCAGCAGCGTTGGCAGTTTCTCGAGCCGTTCGTGACCGACGAGGGTCACGACGAATCTGTGGTCGGCGCGCTCTACAACACCGGTCATGGTTATCCAGCGGCGCGATTCGATCGCTCCGGGACGGTCCTCGGCCGGATCTATCCATTGCATCCCGATCGGCTCGACGCGGCCTTGGAACTGCTCGACGAGGTCGAAGGTGCAGTGATCGACCTGTTCTGCAGAGTTGTGATCTCCACGTCGAGCGGGATCGAGGCATGGGCATACGAGTACTGCGGAGAGCCACGGTTCCCTCGTATCGTCGACGGAGATTGGATTGCTCACCAACAGGGTTGAAATCGGGGGCAGAACGGGTATCCCCTCGTCCATGCTTGCCGTGCGCCTCATCGAAGTGTCCTCATGACGGAATACTCGAACCGTAAGATTCGAAATGCGTGGGCGGTGCACGCTCTCACGGCGAGCGGAGTGATCGTCGGCTACGTCGGGTTGAACTCCGTGATCGACGGCCACGCCAGAGCCGCAATCTTGTGGCTCATCGGTGCGTTGGTGCTCGACGGCATCGATGGACCAATCGCTCGCAAACTCGACGTCCGGTCGAGGATCCCGACGCTGAATGGCAACTCTCTCGATCTGATCATCGACTACTTCACGTGCACGATCGTGCCCGTCGCATTCGTCAACAGATTCGGCGTCCTTCCCGACGATGTCGTCGGCCCGACGTGCTTCTTGATCCTCTTCGTCAGCGCGCTGTGGATGGCGCGAACCGACCAGGAGACTGCCGATGGCTGGTTCAACGGATTCCCGGCGGAGTGGAACATGATCATCCCCTCGTTGTTTCTCATCCGCGCGGATCCGTGGGTGAACTTCGTGATCTGCTTGATCTTCTGTGCGCTGACCTTGTCGCGCGTGCAGTTCGCTCATCCTGTATCAGTGCGCGAGCATCGATCGATCTCGCTGACTTTCATGATTGCCTGGTTGGCATCGATGACTTGGCTCGCCATCGCCCAGCACGACATCAGGCTGGTGCGGTTGGTGATGATCGTTGCCTCACTGTGGACGGTCGTCCAGGTGCTGATGCGTCTCGCCCACCCGTCTACACCCGACGACCTCGCCGCGCCGCACATCACCGAGAGCCCTCACATCTAGGCCTTGCTTTAACACTTGCCACATGCCTCTCGAAACGCAATTTCGTGACACTTCCCTGGTCAAGCGCTACGAGATTTCTGGGTCGGGTAGCGGAGTCGAGCGAGGCATCACCCGAATACAGAGCCCAAGATGTGAAAGTGGACATCGAGGCGGGCGCCCGCAAGCACGGCGTCCACGACGATGACCTGCTTCACGTCTACCGACACCACCTCACCGCCTTCGCAACGAACGACGAGTCGATCACGATGTTCGTCGGTCGTCACGGACAGGCGAGCCGCTGGAGTTCAGCGTGGTTGTCGATGACGACGGCGAGACCATCATCCATGCCATGCCGGCTCGACCGAAGTTCCTGAAAGGATGGTGGACACCATGACGAAGAGCTCACGAGCCGAGAAAGCTGCTGCGCTCGAGCGTTGGGCCGACAAGGTGGAGCCGGGCGAGTTGGCCGCCATCGACACCACAGCACTACGGCATCTAGCGCAACTCGCCGAGCAGCGCGAGGCGCTCGACGACGAGGTCACCGACGCGGTCCACGCTGCCCGCCGCGCCAACCGATCATGGTCAGAGATCGGAACGATGCTCGGCGTTTCCAAGCAAGCCGCACAACGCAAGTATGGCCGGCACGTGGCCTCGGCCTAGCAGGACAGACAGGGTCCGAAGCCCCGTTCGGAGTGGTCGACGCAGCGGACTCGGCCGGCGCTCTGCGCCGCTCGTTCTGTGCGGTCTACGGGCACTTCGGTGACGGTCTCGACGCTGTCGACAATGTCCGAATCCTGAACCCTCTCGGCAGCGCGCGAGCGCCAGCTTTCGACGCGTACAATGTCGGCATGCGCCACGTCGCGGAGACGCTCCAGGTCGAGGCGCTCGACGCGACGTTCGGTGCTGTCGTCCGCGACGTCGTCCTGAGGCGCGCCAGCGAGGCGACCATCGCCGAGCTGACCGAGCTGTGGCTCGAGTATGCATTGCTCGTGTTCCCCGGCCAGCACATGACGCAGCACGAGCAGGACGAGTTCGCCCGTCGCTTCGGCGACCTCGAGTTCGCTGCGACCGCACTCACGAACATCCAACAGGACGGGACGCTGCGTGCGACTGGGCACGACTTGTCCAAGTCCCTGCGCGGCAACGAGCGATGGCACCACGACAGCACCTACATGCCCGTCCAGGCGACGGGCGCGGTGTTCACGGCGGAGATCGTCCCGGACGAGGGCGGGGATACCGGCTTCGCTGACATGCGCGCCGCCTACGACGCGCTCGACGACCCCACCCGGGAGCGGATCGACGGCCTCGCCGCTCATCACTCCCGGCGTTACAGCATGGACCGCGCCGCTCTGCACGTGAGCGAGGAGAACGCCGACCGATACCAGCTCTACGGCTACGGCATCGATGTCGAGCCGCCGCTGCGTCCGCTGGTGAAGGTTCACCCGGCCACCGGCCGGCCGAACCTTCTGATCGGACAGCACGCCCACGCGATTGCCGGCCTCACGGCCGACGAGTCCGACACACTGCTCGATCGGCTCAACGACGACGCGTGCAATGCCCCGCGCACCTACCACCACACCTGGACGAAGGGGGATGCGCTGCTGTGGGACAACCGCCGCCTCATGCACCGGGCGACACCCCACGACCCCGGACAAGCCCGGCGGATGTGGCACACCCGGATCGCCGGAGACCCGGCGACCGAATCCGCTCTCGACCACTGACCATTCGCTCTCGCCATGCCCACGTATGCGAGTCAGAGATTCCTGGCTGAATCCACGTCATCCGGGTCGGACCGTCGCGTCGTGAGCTACGTCTGGCGACCACCGTTCCATCCGCTCACGGGTGAGATAGCTCTGTGCCCGAGAGGCCGATAGCGGCAAGACTGAGTCACGATGTCGTACGCCAGGGTCAACAGCCTGAACATGTATTTCGAGGCCCATGGGGAGGGTGCGCCTCTGCTGCTGCTCCATGGCGGATCGGGGACCGCCGAGTATTTCTCGGAGGCGGTCTCGTATTTCGCTGACCATTTCCGGGTGATCGTGGTCGAGTTGATGGGACATGGGCGCACCGGCGACGACGTCGATCGTTCGTTCCATTACCACGACATGGCCGAGGACATGGTCGAGTTCATGCGCGTGCTGGGGATCGAGAGCGCCTCGATTCTCGGG
>JANMQX010000187.1:0-6119 GCA_031370745.1 Ilumatobacteraceae bacterium | reverse complement strand
TCCGGATCGAAGATCACACGGGCGTCGAGGTGGCGCGCATCACCAAGACGTTCGAAGGCATCGCCAAGACGATGTTCACCACCGCCGACAACTACGTCGTGCAGATCCACACCCAGATCCCCCAGCCGCTCAACTCACTGGTCGTCGCTGCCGCGCTGTCTGTCGATACTGCCCTCAAGCAAGACTCGCGCGGATTGGGTTAGCTCGAGCCTGGCGGCAGGTCGCGTCGGGGTCGCTCGGCAGCAAACGGGTCGGGAAGGTCTCGACGATGCTGCACCGGCGGCACCAACACGGTCGTCGTTGTGGCGATGGTGGGCGCTGGGATCGTGGTCACCGGAACCGTTGGGGCCGGGACCGTGGGGATCGGCCCAGCCGGCGCGACAGTGGTCGGCGCGGGAACCGTGGCCGCAGGAACGATGTCGCCGGGTTGTGGCGGCACAGCAGAGTTCTTGCACCCATCGACTGCCTTGACGACAGGCGTGGGGTTTGCGGAAGCCCCACCACCAGGATGAACCTCGAAGTGGAGGTGCGGAATCGCTGCGTCGCCGCTCATCCCGATCTGACCGATGATCTGGCCGGCCTTCACTGCGGAACCGACAGACAGTCCCGGGGCAAACGCACTCATGTGGGCGTAGAAGAAGTATGTTCCGTCGGCGACCGTCAACCTCCAACCGTTGCCTCCGAGAGAGCCCGGTGCGTCGAGGTATTTCCTGGTGAGCGTCCCCTCCTTCACTGCGTAGATCCACTGTCCGGCCTTGTCGATGATGTCGACGCCTTCGTGGCTTCGCCCTCCAGATCGCGGGGCGCCATAGGTATCGCTGAACGAACACGGGCCCTGAGCCGGAAACACCTCGATGACCACGGTTCCGGATGTGAGCGACTGCGTAGCCGGTGGGGCCAACGTGGTCGTGGTGACCGCTGGCGTGACCCCGGCGGGCATGCAGAGTGTCTGGCCGGGATGGATCACCGTCGCCGTCGTCGACCCATTGGCGTTCATGAGCGCGGTCATCGTGGCCTTGGCTCTCGTCGAGATTCGGTACCACGAATCGCCGCTGACCACGGTGTACGTCGCACCGGTGCACGCCGGCCCCGGCGGTGCGACTGCCTTGGCGATGGCCGCAACCGGAACGACGCCGATGGCGAAGACGACGACAGCAAAGAGCCAGCGACTGCGCGCCGACGGCCCAGCCGCCTGCGTCCCGCCCGTTTCGTCGCATACTGAAGTCACCGCTACTCCTTGGTCATTGAGGTATCGGCCGGCTTGACAACCCACTTGAGAGTTCAAAGACCAGGTAGCGTTCTCGCATGCGCGGGCAACGAGTGCTCGTCAGCGGGATGGGCGGTGAACTCGGTTCACTCGTCGCGTCACTGCTCGAGACCGAGCCCTGGGTCGGCTCGATATTGGGCGTTGACGTGGATCCACCCCGCCGGCG
This sequence comes from Ilumatobacteraceae bacterium, assembly GCA_031370745.1. Classification (GTDB taxonomy): domain Bacteria; phylum Actinomycetota; class Acidimicrobiia; order Acidimicrobiales; family Ilumatobacteraceae; genus JAENVT01. The sequence goes on along the minus strand of JANMQX010000187.1, from coordinate 4,686 downwards.
GCTGCGGCGCAGCGAGTTCCATCTGATCGAGCCGAGCGACCGCCAGCGGATCGTCGACGTCGTGACCCGATTCGACCCCCACGTGCTCGTTCACCTAGCAGTGTGGGAGCCCGACGCGCGGGCCGGAACCACCCTGGCCAAGCGGCTCACGAGCCAAGCTGCCACGTCCGTGCTGGCTGCTGCAGCGGAATGCCGGTCCTTGCAGGCGATCGTGGTGCGCAGCGGAATCGAGATCTACGGTCGTGGTCGCGGTGCTCTGACACGTCCGGGCGAGGATTCACCGACGCACCCGACCAGTGAATACGGCCGAATGCTGGCCGACCTCGAAGCGTCCGCCTACGGCGTGGGGAAACGAGTCGGGGTCGCCGTCAGTGCCTTGCGTTTGGCCCCGGTCCTCGGGCCACACGTGCCCAGCCCTCTGGGCAGAGTGCTCCGCCAGCCGATCGTGCCATTCAGCCTGCTGGCCGAGTCACCCTTCGCGGTCGTGCTCGATTCCGATGCGGCCCTGGCGTTCGTCGCTGCCGCAGAGCAACGACCACAGGGTCCTTTGAACGTCGTCGCGTCTGGCGCGATCTCGACGATGCAGGCAATCCGCCGCGGCCGTCGTCTGCCCCTGCCGTTGATCGGTCCCGAGTGGCGCGTTGCCCGTCAGATCAGCTTCCTGCTCGGCGCACCGGTGCCACAACATGTGATGGAGCTGATCCATCGTGGCCGGCTCGCCGACGGCACCCGGTTGGTGGCGACGTTGGGGATTGCTCCGCATGTGACCACGCAGGAGGTGATCGATCGGCTGTTCAAGTGGGACGCGATCGTGCGGATACCGGCAGGTCAGGCGGCGTGACAGTGGCCGACATCATTCGCCTGCCGCGCTCGTGGTACCCGGAGGATTCGGTGGATGCATGGGGCCGCGACGCCCACCTCATCCGCCTGCTCACACCTGCGGCGACGCTGCGGTGGGACGTGAGCGTCGGGGGTGCTCAGAACCTGCCGAAGCGTGGCGGCGCGCTGCTCGTGACCAACTCGCGACGCTTCTCCCTCAGCACCGTCTACTCCGCGTGGGCACTGAGCTCGGCCCTCGGCCGGCCGGTCCGCTTCGCTGGTAGGCCAGACATCGCCCCGGTCGGTCCGCTGATGCAACGGCTGGGTGGGCTATTGGCCCACCCCGACGAGATCAGTGGTGCACTGCGCGCCGGTGCGGTGGTGATCGCCTCCGCCAAGGGAACGCGCGACCCGCGCCACGCCGGCGCGGTGGATCCTGCGCTGATCGGTAGTGCTGTCGTCACTGGCACACCGGTGTTCCCCGTCGCATCGATGAGCACGCCGTTCGGTCGGGCGGCGCGTGTCGAGGTTGGACCGCAGGTTCGACCTCGGGTCAAGCGACGGGGCCCTCTGGCCGAGCTCGAATTGGCTGAACTGACGCAACGTCACATCCAGCGGCTGATCGACGGACTCGGCGGTCTGCACACCGGGGTCACCCCGATCGATTGGTTGGCAGAGGGCTGATGCCCTACGCCCGCGCTGCCGACGGCGCCCGCCTGCACTACGAGGCTTTCGGCCGCCATTCGTCGCCCGCGGTGCTGATGATTCAGGGCCTCGGCGCCGACAAGCACGGTTGGGACATGCAGCGCTTCACGCTGGCTCGCAACTACCGGGTGATTGCATTCGACAACCGCGGTGCGGGACGCAGCGACAAACCGTTCAGCGTGTACTCGATCGAACAGATGGCCGACGACGCGGTTTCGGTGCTCGATGATGCTGGGTTGGCGGCGGCGCACGTCGTCGGCGCATCGATGGGTGGGGCGATCAGCCAGGTGATGGCCGTTCGCCACCCGACGCGTGTGCTGTCGTTGACCTTGGCCTGCACGGCGTGTCACAACCAGCCATGGCGGCGCGAACTGTTGGAACGCTGGATGCAGACGGCCCTGGAGCGTGGGATGGGCGCGATGACCGGAGAGGCAGCTCGATGGGTGATGGCGCCACGTTCGTTTCGTCGTCTCGTCCCTGCGTTCGGCTGGCTCGGGCCACTGGCGATGGGGCGGCCGGCGCACTCGTTCGCAGCTCAGGTGCGAGCGATATTGGCAGCCGATGACGAACTGGCCGAGGCGCTGCACACGATCACGGTCCCCACGCTGGTGATCGTCGGCAATCAAGACATCCTCACACCCCGCGGCGACAGCGAGGAGATCGCTGATCGCATCCCGGGCGCCGAGCTGGTGGTCATCTCCGGGGCAGCCCACGGGTTCATGGTCGAACACGCCAGCACGTTCAACAAGATCCTGAAGGACTTCCTGAACCGCGCCAGTCGAACCCAGCGGGTCGACGCGACCGCCGTCTAGATGTTCGAACATGGGCCGGCGCTGCGCGAGTTCCTGACTGCCAACCTCGCCGCGCACCCGGTCGTCGCAATTCCCGTCGATGACCGTCGGCGAGCCGCTGTGGCGATCGTCGTTGTCGACAGCGTGGTCGATGCAGCCGACGCCATGGAATACGTGACGGCTGGTCTCGGCATGAGGGACATACCTGGCGATGTGACTGGCTTCGATGGACGCGTGCAGGGCGTCAGCGGCGGCGCGGCATTCCTGCTGTGCGTGCGGGCCGCGAAGATGAATCGCCATGCGGGGCAATGGGCCCTGCCAGGCGGCAGGATCGACGACGGCGAATCTGTTGAGGCTGCCGCACTACGCGAGGTTGCCGAAGAGCTTGGGTTGTCCATCGATCCGTCGCGGGTGCTCGGCAGGCTCGACGACTACGCGACCCGTTCGGGCTTCGTGATCACACCGGTCGTCGTCTGGGGTGGCGCCGGTGTCGAGCTCGTGCCCGACCCGCGAGAGGTTGCACACGTGGTGCGAGTCGGCCTGCACGAGTTGTGCCGTGCCGACTCTCCGCGTTTCGTGTCGATCCCCGAAAGTGATCGACCTGTGGTGCAGGTGCCGATCGGCCGCGACCTGATCCATGCTCCCACCGGTGCGATCCTGCTGCAGTTCCGCTGGGTCGCGATCGACGGCAATGCGGGAGCCCGGGTCAACGAGTTCGAACAGCCTGTTTTCGCCTGGCGCTAGCGCGCACCCGTGTGGCCGAAGCCGCCGCCTCGATCGTTGCCGTCGAGTGAATCGACGACGATCCACTCGACCTCCTCGACCCGTTGGATCACGAGTTGGGCGAGGCGGTCGCCGCGAACGACGACGAAGGCCTGGCGCGGATCGGTGTTCAGCAGGATGATCTTCAGCTCGCCGCGATACCCGGAATCGATCAAACCCGGAGTGTTGGCCATCGTCAGGCCGTGCTTCAACGCGTTGCCACTGCGCGGCAGGACAAACCCCGCATAGCCCTGAGGAATGGCGATGGCGATTCCTGTCGGCATCAACAGCCGCCCACCGTTCGCTGGCACAACGCCGTCCTCGCGGGCCCGCAAGTCGAGACCGGCGTCGCCAGGGTGCGCGTAGGACGGCAGTGGAAGATCTGGGTCGAGTCGAAGGATCGGCACGGTCAGCACAACGTGCGACTCTGCCACACCGAGGCAGGGCCTGGCTACGCTCCCCACGATGGTTCCGCCACTGCGCCCACCAAGCGTCGATGCACTGGCGCGAGCCATGAGCGTGAGCGGTCTGCCGCACGCGGTGTGCGTCGAGCTCGCCAGACGAGCAATTGCCGAAGGACCCGAGGGCTTCGAGCAATCGGCGGCGATCAATCGGGCCAACGTGTTCGCCCATTCATTGCTCGGACCAGTGATCAATGCGACGGGAGTGTTGCTGCACACAAATCTCGGGCGCGCCCCCTTGACGATGATCCACGAACCGACGGCGACGAACATCGAGTTCGATCTGCAGACGGGGGAACGAGGTTCCCGACAACATCCGGTCGGCACGTTGTTGGCGATGCTCTGCGGCGCGGAGGCGGCAATGGTGGTCAACAACAACGCCTCTGCCGTGCTGCTGGTGCTCGCCGCCATCGCCAACGACCGGCAGGTCGTCGTGAGTCGCGGTGAATGCGTCGAGATCGGTGGCGGCTTTCGGATCCCCGATGTGATGGAGCAATCGGGCGCCCACCTCGTCGACGTCGGCACGACAAACCGCACCAGGCTCGCCGACTATCGCAGGGCCATCGCTCGCAGGAACGCCGACGTCGCCGCCGTTCTGAAGGTGCATCCCAGCAACTACCGTGTTGAAGGATTTGTCGAGTCGACGACCGTCACCGATCTGGCAGTGCTCGGCGTGCCCGTTGTCGCCGACATCGGCAGTGGGCTGATCGACGCAAATTGTCCGTGGCTCGCCGGATCTCCACCGTCGTGGCTGCACGGCGAGCCGGCCGCCCGTCAGACACTTGAGGATGGCGCCGCGCTGGTGATGTTCAGCGGCGACAAGCTGTTCGGCGGACCACAGGCCGGCATCATCGCCGGACAAGGCGACCTGGTTGCCAAATGTGTGCAGCATCCTCTCGCGCGAGCGCTGCGCCCCGGTGCACATGTGCTGGCCGCAATGCAGCGCACGACGTTGGCATATCTCAACAAGACCGCCGCAACGGAGATTCCCTTCTGGGCAATGGTCACCGCGACCGTCGATGATCTGCAGTCCCGTGCCGGCAAGATCATCGCGACGGCCGGCGTCGGCGACGTCGAGTCAATGCAATCACTACCTGGAGCCGGCTCAGCGCCCGGCGCGACGATCCCCTCGATCGGCATCCGCATCG
>JANMQX010000181.1:0-6258 GCA_031370745.1 Ilumatobacteraceae bacterium | reverse complement strand
CAACCTGCCGAGAGGATCCTTCGGATCGTCGACGTCGTGGTCGTCGGCAACGCGTCGGCGCAGTGCGTTACGGAGCATACAGCGGCCCGGCGTTCAACGGCGCAGCCAACTTGGTCATGCAGGTCATTCGTCGCCCGAGCTCACCCGGATTGGTCGCCGCGCGTTCCCGCAGGTCAGTCATCGTGCGCGAGGTTAGCGACGTGAATACACTCGGCACCCATGCCGCCCTCGCTGCCAGAACGCGCTCGAGTCGTGGTGATCGGTGGAGGAGTGATCGGTTGCTCGGTCGCCTATCACCTCGCCGAGATGGGTTGCACCGACGTCGTCGTGCTGGAACACGACAAACTGACATCTGGCACGACGTGGCATGCAGCCGGTCTGATGGTGACGTTCGGTTCGCTGTCGGAGACCTCGACCGAGATGCGCAAGTACACCTGCGACCTCTACGCCCGACTGGAAGCCGAGACCGGGCAGGCGACAGGTTTCAACCGCGTCGGGTTCATCGAGCTTGCCACCGAACCCGACCGGCTCGAGGAGTACCGCAGGGTCAGCGCGTTCAACCGCTACTGCGGTGTCGACGTGCACGAGATCTCTGCCAAGGAAGTGGCTGATCTGTTTCCATTGGCGCGCACCGACGACGTGCTCGCCGGGTTCTACGTGAAAGAGGACGGCCGCGCCAATCCCGTTGACGTGACGATGGCACTTGCCAAAGGCGCGCGACAAAGAGGCGCAGCCATCATCGAGGGCGTGTCGGTGACCGGCGTGGTGCAGCGCGCAGGCGCTGTCACCGGCGTACAGACCGATCAAGGCGAGATCGAAGCAGAGTTCGTTGTCAATTGCGCCGGCATGTGGGCCCGCCAGTTGGGTGAGGCGGCAGGGGTCAACATTGCCTTGCAGGCTGCCGAGCACTACTACCTCATCACCGAACAGATCGACGGCTTGTCGAACGATTGGCCGGTGATAGAAGACCCGGCCAATTTCGGCTACTACCGCGAAGAGGTCGGCGGGCTGATGATCGGCCTGTTCGAGTCGGTCTGCGCGCCGTGGAACGTCGACAGCATCCCAAACGACTTCTCGTTCGGAGTGATCCAGCCCGACTGGGATCGTATGGGACCGTACGTCGAGCGAGCGATGAGCCGCGTTCCCGTCTCGATGGAGACAGGGATTCGCACGTTCTTCTGTGGGCCGGAGAGCTTCACGCCCGATCTGCTGCCGGTCGTCGGGGAGTCGCCAGAACTGAAGAACTACTTCGTTGCCGCCGGGATGAACTCGGTGGGGATCCTCACCGGCGGAGGCATGGGCAGGCTGATCGCCCACTGGGTTCTGACTGGTCAGCCCGACGTCGACGTGACCGCCTTCAACGTCGACCGGCTGCATCGCTACCAGTCGAACCCCGAGTACCGCGCGACGCGAACCGTCGAATCGCTCGGCATGGTTTTCCAGTGCCACTACCCGGGCAAATCAATGACCACGGCACGCAATGCCAAGGTGTCGCCGATCCACCACCGGTTGCAGGCACAGCGTGCTTACTTCAAGGATGTCAGCGGCTGGGAGGGGGCGGATTGGTTCGCGCCGGAAGGCGTCGAGCCGAGGGTCGAGAGGCTTTCGTGGGGTCGACAGAACTGGTTCGACTATTGGCGTGCGGAGCACGAGGCGGCTCGCAACAACGTGATCGTGATGGATATGTCGTTCATGTCGAAGTTCATGGTGCAGGGTCGCGACGCCGGTCGCATGCTGAACCAACTGTCGGCCAACAACGTCGACGATCAGGCGGGTGTCATCACCTACACCCAGTGGCTCAACACGGCAGGCACCCTCGAGGCCGACCTCACCGTGACAAAGCTCGACGATGGCCGTTACTGGGTGGTCGCCACCGACACTGCACACCGCCACGTCGAGACGCGCATGCGTCGGCACTTCGGCGACTGCCACGCGATGGCGACAGATGTCACCGGCGGCTATGCGCAGCTGAACGTGCAAGGCCCACGATCGCGCCAGCTCCTGCAGTCGCTCACCTCGGCCGATCTGTCGAACGAGTCTTTTCCGTTTCGCACCGCCCGCTACATCGACATCGGCTTCGCTCAGCTTCTGTGCATTCGCATCACCTACCTGGGCGAATTGGGCTACGAGCTCTACGTTCCCGCCGAGCAAGCGGTGCACGTGTATGACCGCATCGTCGCCGCCGGTGAGGCCTTCGGGCTGCGTCACGCCGGGCTGAAGGCGTTGGGAAGCTTGCGGTTGGAGAAGGGCTATCGCGACTACGGCCACGACATCGACAACACCGATTCGGTGCTCGAAGCAGGGCTCGGGTTCGCCGTCGATCTCGACAAGCCCGATGGCTTCGTCGGGCGCGAGGCTGTGGTAGCCGCCAAGGCTGCGGGTCCGCTGACGCGTCGGCTCGTCCAGGTCCTGGTCGACGATCCGGAACCGTTGATGTTTCACGCCGAGGTCGTTCGGCGCGACGATTGCCCGGTCGGCTACGTGCGCGCCGCGTCGTATGGGTTCACGCTGGGCGGCGCAGTCGGGTTGATGATGGTCGAGGCGGGCGAGCCCGTCAACGCCGCATATCTCTCGTCGGGCACATGGGATGTCGAGATCGCCGGCCGGCGCTACCCGGCAAGCGTTTCGATGCGGCCGCTGTATGACCCCGAGAACCTGCGCATCAAGGCATAGATGCGTTGTTCAATGCCCGCCATCGCGCGCGCTACGGAGCGGCCGTTCACCTCGGCCGTCAAGCGATGGCGGCTTGGCGCAACAACGGGGCGACCTCGGCGCTGAACAGTTCGTGAGACTCCTCCAGCCGGTCGCGGTCTCGTTCGCTGAAAGCGACGAGCAGGTGGCCCGCTCCGATCACCTGACATTGTTCGATCAGTTGATCGGCGACCTGTTGCGGGGTGCCGCTGACGAACTCTTCGTCGCTGAGAGCAGCGATCGACTCGTCGGGGCGGTCGAGCAGCGCTGCCCACGGAGGCAGGGGACCGGCGCTCGCGGTCAGCACGTCGAGAAGCGCTCGCTTGGCGCGTTGCACCGCCTCGCGCTGCTGCGACGGCGTGTCGACAAAGGTGACCATACGACGCACGGCGATCTGCTCGGGGCCGTGCTCGTGCCCTGCTGCTTCGGCGCCCAGTCGATAGGAATCGAAGACCACTGCGACTTCCTTGGCCGACAAGAACCCGCCGCACGCCTTCCAGCCCCGTCGGCCGGCGCGTTCTGCCGAGCCTGCGGAGCGCACTGCTGTCCACACCGGTGGCGACGGCTGCTGAAGGCATCGCGGCAGGATCTCCAGATCGTCGAACTTCCACTGCTCGCCGTGGTGAGTCACGACGTTGTTCCTCAGCGCAGCGTCGAGCACGTCGATGATCTCGCTGTGACGAGCCGAGGCGACGTCTGGCGTGATTCCCACTACCGCTAACTCGGGAGGGATTCCGCTGACAACACCGATTTCCAACCGCCCATTCGTCAGGTGATCGAGCATGGCGATCTCCTCGACGACACGCCAAGGAGTTGCATAGGGCGTGACGGAGCCGAGCACGCCGAGGCGAAGTCGATTGGTTCGCGCCGCGACATGCGACAACAGCAGGTTCGGCGACGGACTGTAGGCCGCGCCGAAGTGGTGCTCACTGAAGAAGATCCCCTCGAAGTTGCGGCCGTCTGCCCGTGTCCACAGATCGATGTACCAGCGGAAGTGATCCTGCACTGCTTGTGGATCGGACCGCACCTCGGCGTCGAGTGGCTGGTGGAAGAACTCGAACAGCCACGATCTGATCACGCCCGGCTCCTGAATCGATCAACCGCGGACACGTTCGATGGCATCGAACAGGTCAGCGCCAGTGAGTGAAGCGATGATATGCGGCTCGCCCTCGACGATGTGCAGTTCGACGGTGTAGCCGAGGGCCTTCAGCGTCTTTTCGGTCAGCTCGCTGGCATTTCGCCAGCCGGTGTCGAGGCCGCCGACGAACATGCTGACGCCGATGTCTTTCAACTTCGACAGGTTGGGGTCGTCGCCGCCGGCCTGCGAATACCCCGGAAAGACGACCAACGAGCGGAAGCGGTGGGGATACGACAGGGCCGCCTTGAACGCCGAGAGTCCGCCGTTGCTGACACCGGCCAGGTCGAATCGTCCACCTTCAGGTGGATAAACGTTGGCGATCTCGTCAAGCAGTTCTGGAACGAGTTTCGCGGACGCGTCGGAGTAGAACAGGCCGGTCGATGGTGCCGCTGGCGAGACGACGACCCATCCCCGTGCCAACGCTTCGTCGCGCCATCGATCCGTGACGATCTGCTGCGTGAGTGCCAGATCTTGGCCGCCGGGCGGGAACGTGAACAACACCTTGCCGGGCGTGCCGACCTGGCGATCAGGGGGCACGAGCAACACGTAATCGATCACCGTGCCGTCGGCGGCCGTGAACCTTAGAGTCTTCATATCGGTGATGGCTGCGTCATCCGTTGTCGCGCTGATCGAAGCCGCTCCAGTATTTGCCGTAGCTCCGGCAGCAGCCGTCGATGTCGATGCCTTGCCGTCACTACAGCCGGCGACGAGCATCGCTGTCAGCACGAAATCCCGAAACCGCACTGGGTCATTCTGGCGCATGCACCCGCTACGGCTCGCGTCGCGTCCGGTGTTCGCGACGAGGTGCCAGCACCATCAGCGACAAGGTCGCAGCCAACACGGCCGCTGTCAGGATCCCCAAGGTTGCGTTTGATCGTTGCACCTGATCGGTGAACGCCAACTCGGTGACGAACAGTGCGACCGTGAAGCCCATGCCTGCGGAAGCCGCTACTCCCAGCAACTGTCGGTCGGTCGCGCCGCTCGGTTGGTCGGCCAGTCGCGATCCGATCATCCATTTCGTGGTGAGAACGATTCCAACAGGTTTGCCGATCACTCGACCGGCGACGATCGCCCAAGTGATCGGTGATCTCACCGCACTGTGAAGCAGGGCGCTGCTGAGTGTGATCCCAGAGTTGGCCACAGCGAACAGTGGAACGATCACATAGCTCGCCCACGGATGCAGCAGGTGTTCGAGTCGTACCACGACCGATGGCGACTCGTCGCCGGATGCGACTCGCCGCGTGGCTGGCACGACCAGCCCCATCGCGACTCCCGAAAGCGTGGGATTGAGGCCGGCTCGGCGCAGCAGCAACCACAGCAGACAACCCAGCGCGAGGTAGAGCCACAGTTGCCGGAGGCCGGCGCGACGAGCGATCACCGCGGTACCGAGCACGGCACTCGACCCGGCAAGCCAGCCCCAGCCGGTTCCCGCTGAGTACGCGACCGCTATCACCAGCAATGCGCCGATGTCGTCGACGACGGCGAGACCCAACAGAAAGACACGCAGTCCCGGCGGCACGCGGCTGCCGGCGATGGAGACAACTCCGACTGCCAGGGCGATGTCGGTGGCGACGACGATCGCCCAGCCCCGCGGTGCGGTTCTCCCAGCGACGCCGAGGTAGATCAACGCAGGCAGCGCCATGCCGCCGAGCGCGGCAGCGATCGGCAGGAATGCAGCGCGACGGGTGGCCAGCCGGCCGTCGACCAGCTCTCGCTTGATCTCCAGGCCGACGACGAAGAAGAAGATCGTGATGAGACCCTCGTTGACACACTTTCGCAGGACCAAGTCAATGGTGTGAGTGTTGACGCCGAGCGAGAACGTCCGCGACCAGAAGCTCTCGTAGGACCACGACCAGGGTGAGTTGGCCCACGCCATTGCGATGACAGCGCCCGTGACCAGCAGTGTCCCGCCGGCGGTCTCGGTGCGCAGGAAGTCGCGCAGCGGCGACGCGGTCTCGGCGGGTACGTGGTTCGGGCGCGAGTGCTGACGGCTCACAGTGTCTCCTGGATTCGCCGACCAGCCTTCCCGGCACGCCGCTGTTCACTGTAGCCGACCCGTCGTCAGCTCTGCGGACAGCACCTCGGCCGCCTAGGGTGTGAACGTGGCGATCAAGGAACCGACGGCCTCGGCTGTCGACCGCCGTTCCGCGCAACCTGCAACGCTGGCGGTTCGGGCAACGTTGCTGACCATCGTCGTGTTCTTCGGGGGCAGCCTGCCGTCGTACAAGCTGGCCAGCCAGAGCTTCGGGCCTGCTACCACCAATCTCGTTCGCTTCGTCCTGGCTGCCCTCATGCTGACAATCGTGGCGCGCCGTCGACTGCCGACGGCGCGCAATCACATCCGCCGGCTGATCGTGATCGGAATGTTCGGAATCGGGCTGATGGCGGTGTTCATGGGAATCGGTGTCGATCGTGGGTCAGCGACGATC
>JANMQX010000178.1:0-7103 GCA_031370745.1 Ilumatobacteraceae bacterium | reverse complement strand
GGGCAGTGCCGCGAGATGCTCGTTGACGCGATCGAGTTGGAACGCCAGCGAACGTGGGTTTGTGTCGTCGTGCACCAGAAGGTCTTCGATCGCGGCCAAACGCACATCGCTGCGGTACCGACGGCGGTAGGCGACAAGGCTTTCGCTCGCACCCAGCACGAGGTCGTACACGGGTTGAGCCACATCGTCGGGCGGCGGATCGCTGAGGGCCGCCTCGATCACACCCAACAGCAGCACCGCCCGTTCCAAGCGGCGGCCGAGGTCGAGGAATCGCCATCCCGGTCCACGCACCATGCTTTCCATCACCAGGCCAGCCAACGCGGCAAGGTCGACCATGATTCGGTCGAGACACTCCGTCACGAGGAATGGATCGCTTCGATCGGTCGTCGACGACAGTTCCGATCGCTCGGCGTCGAGTCCATTGAGCACTCGCCATGTCGCAGTCGAGAGAAATTCGCGAACCCCTCCCGCGTTGGCTGCGAGATGACGAAGGCTGTTGGCGACTGCACCTGACCGATCGTCGAGTGCAGCGGCGATCTCCACCGCCAACGCCTCGGCACCGAGCGCCGCAACATCAGCGTCTCGTTCGGCCGGGCGGCCCCCACTGACGGCCCGCAACGCTGCGATGGCGTGCCCCAACCACGGCGAAGCCAGCAGGGTGGGGTCGCCGCCTGTGCGGGCGATGATCAGCCGCGCAGTTCGCGAAGCCGCTTCGGCGCGCTCAGCGTTGCGCCCCAGCCAGAACAACGCCTCTGCAGACCTCGTGGGCAGCGAGTCGCGCAGGTCGATCTGCGGGAGGCGGGCCCGCCGGGTCAGCGCCGACGCCGTGGTCGTGCGTTGGACGGTCGGGTCGGTGAGCACCCACACGTCTTTGCCGTACGCGTCGGAGGAGTTGATCACCAGTTGACCGGGAGCAACATGACGACCGTGCCCACCCGGCAGGACGATGGCCTCGTCGCCGATCCGAACCGTCTGCACGCGGATGCTCGCCGTGCCGCTGCGTAGCTCGCCGTCGATTGCAACGGGCGTGCTGGCGAACTCGATCTTCGGCTGGACAACGTAACGATGCGGCGCCGCCGTGATGCGTTCCAGCCAGTCAGTCAGATCGGCATCGCTGAGGCTGTCGCCGAACACCGAGGCCGCCGGCGAAACCGGATCGGCGTCGTGGAGGACGAAGCCTTGCGGGTCGGCGCGCACTGCAGCGAACTTGTCGGGATCGCCGCACCACCAGGTGTCGATCGACGCCAGCTCCAACGTCTCGCCGAGCAGGTGCTGTGCAGCGTCGGCGAGGAACGGCTGCAGCCACAGCCGATCGGCCACTCCGCTGCCGAGCGAGTTGGCGACGCCGACGTTGCCTTCGCGCACGGATTGCAACAACCCGGTCACACCACCCAATCCTGAGGGTCGCAGTTCGAGCGGATCCGAGCCAGTGTCGGCGAGCCGACGGAAGACGACATCGATCTGTTCGAGACCGCCGAGCGTTCGTAGCCACACCCGGCCCCCGCGGGTGATGAGGTCTCCGCTGCTGGCGAGGTGATAGCCGAGGTGGGTGGCGAGGTACGAGGCTTCGACGAACCCGGGGCGTTGCGGCTTTGGTCCGAGCAAGATGGTGCGCGGGCCGGTGACATCCACGGGAGCGACGGCCGACAAGGCAGAGCGCAGGTCGGCGAACCAACCCGACAACGGGGTGACACCGAGATGACGGAACGGCTCGGGGTACAGGCGCGACAGGACGGTGCGGTTCATCAAGGCGTATCCACATCCGGTCGGGGCATCGGTGTGATCGCGCAACAGCAGCCAACGCCCGGTGCTGTCGCGGACGAGATCTGCGGCGTACAACATCAGCCGCGGCCGACGTGTCGCCACCCCAACAGCTGCGAGTTGATACGCACGTGAACCCATCACAGCTGCGGTCGGGATCACACCGTCGAGCAGCAATCGACGTGCGCCGTAGAGATCGTCGAGCACCGCGTCGAGAACACGTGTGCGCTGGCTGAGCCCGCGTTCGATACTGCGCCACTCCTGGGCTCCGATGACGTAGGGCACCGGATCAAGACCCCACGACACACCGACCTCGCGATCGTCATGGAAGATGTGCCCCGCACCTTCGGCCACCAGCAGTCGCTCGGCGACCGTTTGCCTGCGCACGATCTCGTCTGCGCCGAGAGTGGCCCACGTTCGGACCATCGATTCCCAATGGGCGCGAACTGCTCCGTGCTCGTCGACGAGCTCGTCGAACCGGCCGGCGGACGCCACATAGGAGGCCGGGATGTTCAGGTCCACGTCGTCACAGTCATCTCTTCAGGTCCACATCGTCTCAGCTCGGCCAAGCCGTGTGACCGAAGTAGGCGCCGGCAATTCGGTCACTGATCGAGCCGATGGCGATCTGCAGGCGATCTGCCTTGCTGTGCAGCTGCGCAGCATCGAGCAGCGCATGTGGGTCCGACGAAGACAGCTCGAGCAGGGCCGTCTTGCACGCTGCGAGAACGGATTCGCTGAGCGGAAGTTGTCGCGCGCTCGACTGCACGCCGGCAAGGCAATAGGCAACAGATCGCGGGAACGTGCCCTCACCCAGGATGAACCTGATCACCTCGACGGCGCCAGCGCCTTTCGCCGCGCGCCGGTTGTACATCTGCAGCGCAGAGAGGGAACGCAGCACACTCGACCATTGCAAATCGTCGTAGAGCTCGGCTCGTTCGGGTCGCTCGCCCAGCAGGAGCCCGGCGCGGACATCGAGCACTCTGGTGACCATGTCGCCGCGTTCGATGTGACGGCCGAGACGCAACATCGTGTAGGCCTCGTCGCGGCTCATCGTGGTGGTCAAGATGCCGAGCAGTCGCTGATGTTCGGCGATCACCTTCTCCAGGAACCTCGATCGATGCCGACGCTGAATGCCGTCGGCAGCTCCGTGGACTGCAGCGAGGTACAGATCGTTCACTGCGTTCCAAGCCTGCGCCGGCAGGATGTCGCGGCACGTCCTCAGGTTCTCCCTGGCGTGACCGATACTCGAATAGACGCTGCCGTGGTTTGTCGGATCGGCGACCAGGAAGGAAACGATCGAGGCTTCGTCGGCGGCCTCGAATCGATCGTCGAAACCCTCGCGCCCGCCGGTGATGCCAAGGAGATGCCCCCAGTTGGGCGGGATCGTCAGCGGCAGATCGACGATGACGTTGGAATGCTCGCGCACGATTCGCGCCGTGCCCTCGGCACGTTCGAGATATCGGGCCGCCCAGTACAACCGCTCGGCAACCCGGGAGAGCAGCATCACGAATCCTCGACGACCCAGGTGTCCTTCGAGCCGCCGCCCTGCGACGAGTTGACGACGAGCGAACCGTCGACCAGGGCCACCCTCGTGAGTCCACCCATCGTGACGTATGTGTCGCTGCCCGACAACACGAACGGCCGCAGATCGACGTGGCGTGGAGCCAGTTCGCCGGCGCACAACGTCGGAGCCGTCGACAGCTTCAGGATCGGCTGGGCCACCCAGTTCCGCGGATCCGCTCTGATCTCCGCAATGGCCGCCTCCAGCTGTTGCGGCGTTGCCGAGCTGCCGATCGTCAAGCCATATCCTCCGCTCTCGTTTGCCGGCTTCAGCACGAGCTCCGCAGCATGTTCCACCACGTAGTCGAACTCGTCCTCGTACAGGCATCGGTAGGTGGGAACGTTGGGCAGCAGCGGTTCTTCGTCGAGGTAGTAGCGAATGAAGTCGGGCGCCCATGCATAGACGACCTTGTCGTCGGCCACACCGGCCCCTGGAGCGTTGGCAATGGCTACGTTGCCCGAACACCACGAGCGCATCAGACCGGGCACGCCGAGGTGCGAGTCCTTGCGGAACACCTCCGGATCGAGGAACTGGTCGTCGATGCGTCGGTAGATGACATCGACTGGCGTCGGACCGTCGATCGTGCGCATCCATACCCGATCACTGGTGTCGACGAACAGATCTGCGCCCTCCACCAATGGGACACCCATCTGCTGAGCCAGGAAGGCGTGCTCGAAGTATGCACTGTTGTACACGCCCGGCGTCAGCACCACGACTTGCGGATGACGCACACCTTGGAGCTCGTCTGAGGCCAGCGACACGAGCAACCGGCGGAGCTGATCGGGGTAGTCGTCGACAGGCAGGATCGACTGCCGTTCGAACAGATCGGCAAACGCGCGCTTGGAGATCGCCCGATTCTGCAGGAGGTAGCTGGCGCCGGATGGAACGCGCAAGTTGTCTTCGAGTACGTACACGACGCCATCCGCGTCGCGCACGAGGTCGCTGCCGCAGATATGTGCCCACACACCGAACTTCGGGGAGATGCCGCTGCACTCCGGGCGGAGGTTGACCGACCCCTGCAGCAACTCGTCGGGGAAGATGCCATCGGCGACGATGTTGCGGTCGTGATACACGTCGTCGATGAACCGGTTGAGGGCACCCAGCCGCTGCTTCAGGCCGAGTTCGATCCGCGCCCACTCCGATGCTCCGATCACCCGCGGCACGATGTCCATCGGCCACGCCCGGTCGGTGCCTTTTCCGTCGTGGTACACGGTAAAGGTGATCCCGAGGGCCACGATGTCGACCTCAGCGAGACCCTGTCGTTGCTGCAGTTCTTCGATGTCGAGCGACCGCAAACGTTCGACCAAGGCTGCCGCCGCCGGTCGCGGATTGCCATGGGCGTCGACCAGCTCGTCCCATAGGAAAGGGAGCGTGCGCAGGTCGGCCATCGGTCCCAGCACGCTACATGATCAGAGATGACGCAAAGATGACGAGCTGGTGCGACGCAGTAGCATCCGCGACATGGGCCAGAAGTTGCGGTTTCAGGTGATGCTCATACCCAGCGTGCCGTGGCCGCAGTTGCTCGACCGATTTCTGCGTGTCGAGGCACTCGGTTTCGATGTTGCCGCGATGCCCGATCACTTTTGCGATTGGGCCAACCCGTCGGGACCGTGGCTCGAAGCCTGGACGACCGTTGCCGCGGTGGCGGCCCGCACCTCCACGCTGCGATTGACAACGTGCGTGTCACAGATCCCGCTGCGCAATCCGGCGATCCTCGCCAACCAGGCCGTCACCGCTGATCAGATCTCCGCCGGCAGGATCGAGCTCGGCCTCGGAACCGGACTGACCATCGATCCGTCGTACGCGATGACCGGCCTGCCCAACTGGACCAACGCCGAACGCGTCGACCGGTTCGGCGAGTACGTCGAGTTGATCGGTCACCTTCTCGCCCAGGGTGTCACGACGTACGACGGCAGGTACTACCAGGCCACGGGTGCAGTGATGAACCCAGGGTCGGTGCAGCAACCGCGCCTGCCGATCATGGTCGCCGCGCTCGGCCCGAAGATGATGCATCACGCCGCACGCCACGCTGATATCTGGAACACGATGAGCTTCGCTGCCGACTTCGAGGAGCAATTCAGCGAGCTCGCCGATCGCTGCGCCGCAATGGACGAGATATGTGCTGAGGTCGGCCGGGATCCCGCCTCGCTGCGGCGGTCGTACACGATGTTCGATGCGACGGCACGCGCCGGCGGAGGCGTGATCCGTTACTACGAGTCCGACGAACTGTTCATCGAGATGGTCGGCCGCGCCGCGGACCTCGGTGTCACCGAGATCTCGATGTACTACCCCGCTCTCGCGTCCCAACTGCCGGCGTTCGAGCGGATCGCGATCGATGTCCTGCCGCAATTGCGGCGCGAACATGCATAGCGCGCTGCTCGACGATCTCGCGGCCCGTACTGCTGCGCTGGTCGGCGAGGGTTTGTTCAAAACCGAGCGGGTCATCGGTTCGACCCAATCGGCGCACATCGAGTTGGCCGACGGCACCTCGGTCATCAACCTCTGTGCCAACAACTACCTCGGGCTTGCCGACCACCCCGATATCGTCGCCGCCGCTCATCAGGGTCTCGACCACCTTGGGTACGGCATGGCTTCTGTGCGATTCATCTGTGGCACGCACACCGTGCACAAGGAGTTGGAGGCGCGGCTCTCGACGTTCTTGGGCACCGACGACACGATCCTCTACTCGTCATGCTTCGATGCCAACGGTGGCCTCTTCGAGACCATCCTCGACGAGCAGGATGCCGTGATCTCCGACGCGCTGAATCACGCCTCGATCATCGATGGCATCCGGCTGTGCCGGGCCCGGCGTCTGCGTTACGACAACAACGACATGGATCAGCTCGAGCAACGCTTGCAGGAGAGCGGCGATGCCCGCTATCGGCTCATTGCCACCGACGGCGTGTTCTCGATGGACGGCGTGCTCGCCAACCTGAGTGCGATCTGTGATCTCGCCGACCGCTACGAGGCGATGGTGATGGTTGACGATTCGCATGCGGTCGGAATCGTCGGTGAAAACGGCCGTGGAACCCACGAGTCCGCGGGTGTGATGGACCGGGTCGATCTCATCACCGGCACACTCGGCAAGGCGCTTGGCGGAGCGTCGGGCGGCTACACGTCGGGCCGCCACCAGGTCATCGACTGGTTACGACAACGCTCGCGGCCGTATCTGTTCTCCAACAGCGTGGCTCCGGTCATCACGTTTGCGACCATCCGAGTTCTCGACGTGCTGGAAGCCGGAAACGAGCTGCGCCTGCGCGTCGAACACAACGCCGCCCGCTTTCGCGCCGGTCTCGACAAGGCCGGATTCACCCTCGCCGGTGCTGGGCATCCGATCATCCCGGTCATGCTCGGCGACGCCCGTGTCGCCTCGGAAATGGCCGAGCGCCTGCTGTCCGAAGGGATCTACGTGATTGCGTTTTCGTTTCCTGTGGTGCCGCAGGACAAGGCCCGCATCCGCACCCAGATGTCGGCGGCTCACACCGACGACGACATCGACAAGGCAATTGAAGCCTTCATCAACGTCGGCCGAGCGATGGGTCTCGTGTCGTGAAAGCACTCGTGAAGGCGCGGCGCGAACCCGGCCTGTGGCTGCAAGACGTTCCGAAGCCGACGCCCGGCGATCGCGATGTGTTGATCCGTGTCCGCAAGACATCGATATGTGGCACCGATCTGCACATCTACCACTGGGATG
The DNA here is from genome assembly GCA_031370745.1 of Ilumatobacteraceae bacterium. Taxonomy (GTDB): domain Bacteria; phylum Actinomycetota; class Acidimicrobiia; order Acidimicrobiales; family Ilumatobacteraceae; genus JAENVT01. The sequence goes on along the minus strand of JANMQX010000178.1, from coordinate 87 downwards.
CGTGGGCGGAGTCGACCATCCCGGTGCCGATGGTCGTCGGCCACGAGTTCATGGGCGAGATCGAGAAGGTCGGCGCAGATGTCGTCG
>JANMQX010000161.1:0-19168 GCA_031370745.1 Ilumatobacteraceae bacterium | reverse complement strand
CACTGGGCAATCTGTGCAGATCTTGCGAGCCCGGTCGACGCCGACGCCATCGCTGGGGAAGAACACTGCCGGCGGATAGTTTCGGCAGTTGCCGTCGGCCATCCAAGCAGTGACGGTGTCGACTTCTAGGGGGTTGTCGATACGGTGCATGGTGTCTCCTTTTCGACCGCGACGCGTCGCAGTCTAGTGGTGCGCCCGACCAAGCCCAGAGTGACTCCGGTCGCCGCAACACTTCGCTTTGATAGGTATAGACGTCTGGCGAAGTGATTTGGTTCCCGCTGAAGACGGGATTTATACCACTGTCTTGCGGCCATAGCCAGGCACCCCTGCCGATACACTCCACCCGCCGCGTGGCCGTCGCGCGGCCGGAGCCCGCCCTGGCTGCCGAATCGGCGCAGGAGGAAACCCATGACCGACATCGTCAACGAGCCACCACGAGCTCACGTGCGCATCGTGTATCTTGGCCCGGTGTCGCCACATTGGGAGTTGTACAGCGACTACGGCGACCGCACAGTGCTCGAAGAGTTTCGTACGCGTGTAATGGCGCGCCTGGTCCTGTTGCCCCGCGATGATCCGCAGTTCCGCCGCAACCGCGAGCGGATCGTGCGCGATGCAGAGCGCGAACGAATCTCGCTGGAATGGGACCTCGGTATCCCTGAAGGCGATTGATCGGGCCGTCATGGAGGCGCCCAGTCGGCTGCTCAACAGAGAGCTCAGCTGGCTCGACTTCAATCGCCGCGTTCTCGCTCTGGCGCAGGAGCCTGGCATCGCGCTGCTCGAACGCCTGAAGTTCGTTGCGATCTGCTCGTCGAATCTCGACGAGTTCTTCCAGGTCCGTATTTCGGCGTTGAAGGACCAAGTTGCTGCTGGCGTGGCCGGCACGTCGGTCGGCGGATTGACTCCGAGCCAGCAACTGGCCGCGATCGGCCCGAATGTCGAAGGCTTTGTGATCGAGCAGGAGAAGGTGCTGCTCGACATCTTGGTGCCCGAGCTCGCCCACCGAGGCATCCAATTGGTCGGCTGGGACGACCTGGGTGACGACGACAAGATGGATCTCGCCGACGTCTTCGAGCAGCGGATCTTCCCGGTGCTGACGCCTCTGGCCGTCGATCCTGCGCACCCCTTCCCGTACATCTCCAACCTCGCTCTCAGCCTGGCGGCGATAGTCAGCGATCCCGACACGGGCGAGCGGCGATTCGCGCGGGTCAAGGTTCCGACGGTGTTCCCGCGCCTGGTCGGCCTGCCGGATGGAGTTCGCTTCCTGCCGGCCGAGCAGTTGATCGCGGCCCAACTGCACAGCCTGTTCGTCGGGATGGTGGTCGAGGAACACACCGTCTTCAGGGTGACTCGCAACGTCGACCTGACATTGGAAGACGAGGAGGCAGACGATCTGCTCGCCGCCGTCGAGATGGAACTTCGTCGTCGTCGTTTCGGGCGAGCCGTGCGTGTCGAAGTGCAGGCCGGGATCAGTGACGAGATGCTCGAGTTGTTGCTGCGCGAGCTCGAGCTCAGCGCCAACGATGTCACCGCCCATCGGGCACCGCTCGATCTCACGTGCCTGTGGCAGCTCCACTCGCTCGACCGTGAAGACCTGAAAGATGTGCCATGGCCGCCGGTGACCGCCGGCCGCATCGCCGCCGCCGAGGAAGCTGATCGCAGCATCTTCTCGGTCATACGCGAACGCCCGCTGATGGCCCATCACCCATACGAGAGCTTTGCCAGCAGCATCGAGTCGTTCATCGCTCAGGCCGCCGATGATCCGCGCGTCCAGAGCATCAAGATGACCCTGTACCGCGCCGGCGGCGACAGCCCGATCGCTCGCAGCTTGATCCGTGCCGCCGAGCGCGGCGTACAGGTCGCGGTGCTGGTGGAGCTGAAGGCGCGATTCGACGAGGCGACCAACGTCACTTGGGCGAAAGCGCTCGAGCGCGCCGGCGTGCACGTCGTCTATGGCTTCGTCGGCCTGAAGACTCACGCCAAATGCGTCCTGGTGGTTCGCGCCGACGAGGACGGCCTGCGTCGCTACTGCCACATCGGTACCGGCAACTACAACTCGCGCACCGCTCGCCTGTACGAGGACGTCGGCTTCCTCACGTGTGATCCGCCGGTCGGCGATGATGTCGCTCAGCTGTTCAACCACCTGACCGGCTACAGCCGGGCTCACGATTACTACTCGTTGCTGGTTGCGCCGCGCGATCTACGCGGTCAGCTGATCGATCTCATCGAGCACGAGGCCACGCTCGGCAGCGAGGGTCGGATCGCTGCCAAGTTGAACTCACTGGGCGACCCCCAGTTGGTCGAAGCACTGTACGACGCAAGCGCCGCCGGCGTGCAGATCGACCTGATGGTGCGCGGCATCTGCTGCCTGCGCCCCGGTGTGGCCGGGCTCAGTGAAAACATTCGGGTCCGCTCGATCCTCGGCCGCTATCTCGAGCATTCGCGGATCATCCGCTTCGCGCACGGCGACGAGGGCCGCCCGCTCTTCCTGATCGGGTCGGCCGACTGGATGCCTCGTAACCACGATCGCCGCATCGAGGTGCTCGTTCCCGTCTCCCACCCGAAGCACCAGGCCTGGCTCGACCACGTCTACGAAATCCAATTTGCGGACGACATCGTGCGTTGGGAGATGGACGGCGACGGTTCGTGGCAGCGTCACGGACCCGAGATGTTCACCCACGGGGATTCACAAGAGCGCTTCTACCACTGGGTAGGCGATCGTCAGAAGCGGTGATTCTCCGGGCGTTCGCCTGCTGTTCATCTTTGGTTCACTTCGGCTCAGGTTTGGCGACACAATCCCTCGCTACGTTGTCGATGGATGTCACTTTGCTCATTTCCAACTACCGTTCGTGACGATGATTGCTTCTTCACCGCGGAGCACCGAGTGACTACGTCGCGGGATCACTGATGGACGAACTACGCAAGGGCTTTCACAACGACCTCGACGATGCTCGAGCCGAGTTGGTGCGTCTTGCCGCGTCGGTCACCGAGTTGATCCCCCGGGCGACAGCCGTCTTGCTCGATGGTGATCTCGAGGGCGCCGACTACATCATTCAAGGCGACGACGAGATCGATGCCCGATCGCTCGACCTCGAAGAACACTGCTACCGGATCCTCGCCCTCCAGGCTCCGGTCGCCAGTGATCTTCGGCAGGTCGTCGCACTGATGAAGATGATCGCCGACGTCGAGCGTTCTGCAGATCTCGTGTGCAACATCTGCAAGGCGGCGCGGCGGATCTATGGTCACGAGCTCGACCCGAAGCTGCGAGGCATCATCTCGCGCATGGGCGAGCAGGCCCAACAGCTGTACACCGCGGCCATCGAGTCGTTCGTCGAGAACGACGCAGCCAAGGCAGCAGCGATCGACGACATGGACTCGTACCTCGATGGCTTGCAAAAGCAGTTCGTGCAGGCGATCTTCGAGAGCCATGCGGCAGGCCGCATCGATCTGCAGGTGGCCGTGCAGTTGGCCGTTGTCGCCCGCTTCTACGAGCGGATCGGTGACCACGCCGTCAACGTCGGAGAGCGAGTGCGCTTCGTGATCACGGGCTGGATGCCGGAGCACCACGGGGCTGCGCGGTTCCGGCTACGCGTCGACGACACGGGAGAGTTGCCACGGCTGGCAAGCACCGCGGATGGTGATCACACAACGTGATGGCGTTCCGTCGTCGTCGACTGTCGGCAGTGATCGAGCCACAACGCAACGACGCCCAGCCGCAACTTGCGCAACTGGAAGCAGAAGTTCTGCAGCTGCGGCGGGCACTCGATGCGCTCCCGATCGGCGTCGTGCTAACCGATCCAACAGGCGAGACCCGGGTCGAGAACGTCGCCGCACGTACCTACCACGGTCATGCCGCCGTCCTCGTCGAGGAAGCTGTCGAACGGCACGTGCGTCACGCCGTTCGTGGCGAGCCCAGCAGCCAGATCGTCGAGTTCATCGGGCCGCCTCGCACGGTTTTGGCCATTCATGCGATCCCGCTCCAAGATGGTGGCGCCCTCGTCACCGTCGACGACGTCAGCGAACGGGCTCGGCTCGAAGCGGTGCGGACCGACTTCGTGGCCAACATCAGTCATGAGTTGAAGACACCGGTCGGCGCGCTTGCCGTGCTGGCAGAGGCGCTGGCCGACGTCGACGATCCCGTTGCGGCGCGAGGGCTTGCCGAGAAGATGGTTGGCGAGGCACACCGTGCCGCCCGAACGATCGACGATCTGCTCGAGCTGTCACGAACCGAGCTCGGCGGCGCCGCTGCCAAAGACCTCGTTGCTGTTGCCCAGGTCGTCGACGACGCCGTCGCCCGCGCTCAGGCCGCGGCCGAGCATCACTCGGTCAAGGTGATCGTCCACAACGAGCCAGGTGACCTTCACGTTGTCGGTAGCCATCGGCAGTTGGTGTCGGCGGTTGCAAACCTGCTGGAGAACGCTGTCAAGTACAGCAACAGCGGGTCGGAGGTCGTGGTCGATTCGCGTCGCGAGGGGCACTGGATCGAGATCGTCGTCACCGACACCGGCGTCGGCATCCCCGCTCGCGACATCGACCGGATATTCGAGCGGTTCTATCGCGTCGATCGAGCCCGCAGCCGCGACACCGGTGGCACCGGGCTCGGCCTGTCGATCGTTCGCCATGTGGCAACGAACCATTCCGGTGAAGTCACGGTTCAATCCCGCGAAGGCGAAGGTTCTGTCTTCACGATCCATATCCCGGCTGGCCGCACACCACTGGGGCAACCATGACGCCGCAGCCGGTCGTTCTCGTCGTCGAAGACGAGCCGAGCTTCGTGGAGGCGCTGACCATCGGGCTGACCCGCGAGGGCTTCCGGGTGATCTCGGTGACCGATGGATTCGAGGCTGTTCAGCGTTTCGACGAGGTCCAGCCCGACATCGTTCTGCTCGACGTGATGCTTCCTCGACTCAGCGGGATCGATGTGTGCCGGCAGCTGCGCAAGCGCAGCCAAGTACCGATCATCATGGTCACGGCAAAAGGCGCCGAGATCGACACGGTGGTCGGTCTCGAGGTCGGTGCCGACGACTACATCACCAAGCCGTACCGGATGCGCGAGGTTGTCGCTCGGATGCGTGCCGTGCTGCGCCGATCACCTAGCGAGTCGGCGGGAGCGGCGGATCTCTCGCCTGGCTCGCTCGCCGTCGGCGACGTGGTCTTGGATCCCGATGAACACCGGGTCACGATCGATGGCGAAGACGTCGCCCTGCCCCTGAAAGAGTTCGAGCTGTTACACCTGCTGCTGGCCAACGCGGGTCGCGTCCTTCCGAGGGAAACGTTGATCGACAGGGTCTGGGGCAGCGACTATGTCGGCGACACCAAGACGCTCGACGTGCACATCAAACGCCTGCGTGCGAAGGTCGAACCAGATCCAGCGAGCCCGACACGGATCCTCACGTACCGCGGTCTCGGCTACAAGTTCGACCGATCGAAGGACTGAGCACCTGGGTGGGGTCGGGCTGGCTCTACCATGCCAGCGTGTCAAGTGGCCGGCGCTCTCCAGTACCACCAACCCCGCCGCGACCGGCACTGTCGCCGTTCAGACGACTCGCCCGAACACATGCGCTGATGACGGCGGGCGACGTGGCCATGGTGGTCTCGCTGGCCGGCTCACTGTTCTTCTCCATCAGTCCCGACGCGGCCCGCAGCAAGGTGTTGCTGTACCTGTTGGTCAGCTTCGCGCCCTTTGCCGTCGTTGCCCCGTTCATCGGGCCATTCATCGACAGGGCACCGGGTGGCCGCCGGTTGATCATTCAACTCACCGCAGTTGGGAGGGCGTTGCTGTTCGCGGTGATGATCTTCCATCTCGCCGACTTGTTGCTGTTCCCGTTGTCGTTCGGCGTGATGATCTTGCAAAAGACCTACGGCGTGTCGCGTTCGTCGCTGATCCCGACGGTGGTGAAGAGCAAGACCGAACTGGTCGAGGCGAACTCGAAGCTTGGCTTGATCTCCGGTGCAGTCGGCGCTCTTGCAGCCGCCCCGGCGGGTGCCCTGGCAGCGATTTCCCCAAAGCTGTCGCTGCTGTTCGGCATCGTGATGTTCATGTGCGCCGTCGCGGCGGCGGCGAGTCTGCCGCGTGGTGTTGTGTCCCAATCGGCACAGCCGGCCGAGCGGATGGAGCTGCGAAACGTTTCGCTTCGCTCCGCCGCCATCGCGATGAGCCTGATCCGCGCCGTGATCGGGTTCTTGTTCTTCGAGCTTCTGTTCTGGCTCCGCGAGAACCACTACAGCAACGTCTGGATCGGTGCTGTCATCGGCGCGTCGACAGCGGGTCTGATGATGGGCAACGGTCTCGCCTCACCGTTGCGCAGCCGATTGCGCGAGGAGCTGATGTTGACCTCAGCGATCGTTCTGGTCGCGCTGTCGGGTCTCGGCGCCGCGGCATTCGGTGGGGTGGGGGCAGCCATCGCATTGGCCGGGGTTGCCAACATGGCCTCGGGCATCGGACGGATGGCATTCGACTCGATCGTGCAACGCGACGCTCCCGACGCCAACCAGGGTCGTGCATTTGCCAAGTTCGAGACGCGGTTCCAACTGTCGTGGGCGTTGGCCGGCGTGATCCCCGTGCTGTTCACGTTGCCGGGCCGCGCCGCTTTCCTGGCCGTCGGACTGGTCGGGCTGTTGGCCGTGTTCCTGTTCACGCAGTCGTCTCACTCGCGGTCGCTCGGCAGGTCGACGGCGACCGTGTCGACGCGGGTTACTCGCCGACCAGTTCGAGGCGGGCCACCCACAGCCCCGGAGCGTCGATCTCGGCCGCGGTCGGCAGGGCCATCGGGCGGGCGAGAAGCGCGCTGAGCCGCGCCTCGCCAACGCGATCCACGACACCGGCGACGAAGTTCTTGCCGCGCTGCACCTGGTGATGTGTCAAGCGCAGGCCGAGCAGTCGCTCGGTGTACAGATCGTCGGCATTGTGGTCGACCCGGCGGCGCCTGACGGCTTCAGCTATACGCAGCGCGTCGCCGCCGATGACCCGAACCGAGACTCCGTCGACCATGTAGTCGACATATCCGATCACCGCTGCTGCCGCGGCGTCGAGCGAGGGCTGTAGCTCGCGTTGCTCGGCTGACTGCACCGCACCGAGCAACACCGCGGGATCGCTGAGCACCTGTTGCATCGCCTGCATCGGGTCACCTTCGTCGCTGTCGAGCGATGACAGCTTCTCTGCAATTGCCTCGGGATCGGGCCTGAAGGCGCCGACGTGGCGGCGAACGAGTGTCGCAAAATCCTCGCGCAGCGACGTGATCGAGAAGAGAGCGTGCCCGGTGAGCTCCTGAGCCAGCACCCACATCCGCATCTCATCCGCGGAGATGCTCCATTCGTCGGCGAAACGATCGATGTTGCCGGGCAGAACGGTAAGGCTGGAGTCCTGGCGGGGGATCGGGAGGTCGTGCTGGCCAAAGGCCTGGGTGGCCATGCGGCCGACCATCGACCCGACCGCCATTCCCATCATCGACGGGGCCATCATCTTGCTGAGGTTGGCCATCATCGCCATCATCGGGTCGGTGTTGAGATCGAGGGCATCGTCGTCGGAGGGTGCCACCGGCTGGCCGAGCGACGTGGCCAATTCTGTGAACAGCGGCCGGTACGCCTCGAGCGTTCGCTGCGCCCACGCACCAGGAGTGACCGGCAGGACCTCGGGCAAGGGCCCGTCGAAGCCGGTGAGATCGCGGACGTGCAACGCCGCTATGTGAGCGAGCTCGCCGAGCTTGATGCGAATGCTCGGGTCGATGTTGACCTCAGCTTCGCCCCCATTCGCTGCCAGCGCGGCGAACTGCCGCGCTGCGTCCCAATTGAGCGGGCCCTGCCCCGCGAGAGCACGAGCGAGATCGCCGAAAAGGGGAACGTTCTCGAACGGGTTGTCGGACCCTGGTCCGTCTGCCATAACGCGAGCCTACGGCCTGTCTCGGCGCTAGCGTCCGTCGCTATGACCGTCGCTTCGACGACAACCACCGTATGGATCAGCGACGGCTCTGATGGTCTGGGCCGGCGTGTTCTTCGCGGCCTCAACAGCAGCGCCGATCTCATCGAAGCGTTGATCGGCGACAGCGACGTGATCGTGTGGCTCGCATCTGCCGATGCCGATGCCCGCGCCCGCCGGCGACAGAGCGCGACGGAAGGTTTCACGGCCGCGTTGGCGGAGGCCGACCATGCCCGCCATCTCGTGTTGGTGTCGTCGGCAATGGTGTACGGAGCATGGGCCAACAATCCTGTCCCCATCACCGAAGAGGCGGTGCTGCGTCCCGACGTCGAGTTCGTCTACGCTCGCCAACTCGGCGCTGTCGAGCAACTCGCCGACGAATGGCGCCTCGCTGCCGCCGATCGCACCGTGACCGTGCTGCGGCCTGCGCTGGCGATGGCTGCCGGGAGCACCGTTGGTTTGGCCGCCGCGCTCGCAGCCGGCATGGGACAACGATTCGGCGAGGATGATCCTCCGGCACAGTTCCTGCACCTCGATGATCTCGCTTCGGCTGTTGTGCTTGCTGCCGAGCAACGCCTCGACGGCGTCTACAACGTCGCGGCCGATGGTTGGGTCGCCGGTGAGCGTGTCCGTGCACTGGCCGGCGCAGTACCGCGGCTGAAGCTGCCCGATCGGGTGACCGAGGTCATCGGTAACCTGCGCTGGCGATTCCAGCGAGGCCCCATCCCTCCCGGTTTGCGCAGCTACACGCGTTGGTCGTGGCTGGTGGCCAATGATCGCTTGAAGGCCGAAGGTTGGGCGCCGACGGTGACCAACGAGCAGGCCTACGTCGAGGGAACGGAAGGCAAGTGGTGGACGATGGTCAGCCCGAAGCGTCGGCAGGAGATCGCCCTGAGCGGTCTTGTCGCGGCGCTGCTCGCAACCGGCTTCGGAACCTGGCGAGCAGTGCGGCAAGCGCATCGTCGACGCGCTGCCAGGTAACTACATCGAGGGGGCTGTGCCGACGGTGACAGCGATGTCTGCAGTGGTCTGGTCGGCGTGCGTCAGAGTCAACGTGACGGTGTCGTCGGGCGAGTGGGCGACGATCGCCGCCTTGACCTGATCGGCGCTCGTGACCGGCACGCCGTCGACCGCGGTGATGACATCGCCAACAACGACTCCAGCCGCAGCGGAGGGCCCATCGCTGGCGACCCGGTCGATCACGAGAGCACCCTGATCGTTGGCAGTGACGTGCAGGCCCATCCACGAGGCGACCTTCGTCGGCTTGGCCGACGGCAGCATCGCCCCGACATTGGCAACACTGACCAACACAGGACCTGATGATCCGTGACTGCAGATCCCCACCAACTGACCGTCGGCATTGACCACCGGCGTGCCCTCTGCTGCGGAGTCAGACCAACCGTCGAGCGTGAGATGACCGTCGGCATCGAGGCTGACGGTGGCCGAAGTCGGTGTGGCGCCGATGACGGTGACGGCATCGCCCGGGATTGCCGCCGGCCCGATTCCATATGACGTTGTCACCGAAGAGGCATCGGCCGACAACAACGCCAGGCCCAGATGGGCATCGACCATCAGGACCGTCGCATCATGCGGTTGGCCGTTGGCGTCGGTGAGCGTGATCGATGTGCGTCCTTCGACGGCGCGCGCTGTCGTGACGATCAGCGAGTCGCCGATGCCGACCGCCACTGGAGCAGTTTCCAACTCCGACGTCCGCGTCCCCTCGGTTGACGCCGGGCGTGCAAAGGTCGTGTTGGTGATCTTCTCCGACGCGGGAGTGCTCGTTGACTCGGTGCGGAAAGTTGTCGGAGGAAGATCGACAGAGACCGACGTCGCCACGAGGGTCTCGGGACGAACTGTGATGCTCGCGCTCGACAACCCTTTTGCGGTGCTGGTGACAGCCGTGGGCGAAGCCTCACCACCTCGCCCTGCAGACGGCAGCATGGCCCACAACACGGCGAGCGACAGGAGTCCGCCGATCGCTCCAGTCGTCAACAGCAGTCCACGGCCGATGGTGATCGGCGGTTCGGTGTACACCCATACGGCATTGCCGATCTCCGACGGATGCCGCCAGGTGCGCTCGTGCTCGGGCAGCGGGGCGCGGGGATACGAATTGTCGTCGGACGCGTCACCAGTCGGGTCGTCGTCGGGCCACTCACTCCGCTCCACGAGCCGGAGAGGTTACCGATTCGGAGGTCACAGTTGGCATCGCCCCGCTACTCCGGTGTCGCTTGCTGAGTGGCGAGCTACGATGGGTAGTCGTGCAACCTCCGGCTAGCGGTAACTCATGGCTCAGCCTGACCAGTGAACCGTTGCCGATCAGCGCTGCCTACGAGTGGGCGGTGCTGCCGCAATGTGGTGCTGTGGTGCTGTTCAGTGGCACCGTGCGGGACCACGCAATCGACCAGCAGGGCGCGTTGCGCGACAGGGTCGAGTCACTCACGTACGAGGCGTACGAGTCGCAGGTGGTGCCGCGATTCGAGGCAATCGAGGTCGAACTGCGCCAGCGGTGGCCGGAAACCGGCAGGGTCGCGATGTCCCACCGAACCGGCAGCCTGGCGCTTGGCGAGAGCTCGGTCATCGTGGTCGTCAGTGCCCCCCATCGAGCCGAAGCCTTCGAGGCTGCCCGCTTCGCGATCGACGCGCTGAAGCTGAGCGCTCCGATTTGGAAGCACGAGGTGTGGCAGGACGGTGCTGACTGGGGCTTGGCCGCCGGTGCACCCGTCGATGCGGCATCGATACCGACCTCGTCGGGTCGGCGGAACGCGTCGTGACGGTCGTCATCGCAGTTGTCGCTGTTGTGCTGCTGCTCGCCATTGGGCTCATCGCCTACGCCCGCCGGCCGCGCCAAGATGCCGGCCTCACCAGTTTTCGAAGGCACATCGACGCCCTCTCACCGGAGTCTCGTCGCGAGGTGATGGATCGCGTCCGTCCCTCGCAGCAACCCGGCAAAGGCTCCGAGAACGCCTCTGACAGCGACTCACAGGAGCCCACGGACTAACCCATGGCTCGCGACCTTGCAATAGATCTCGGCACAGCGAACACGCTGGTCTACATGAAGGGCCGCGGCATCGTGTTGAACGAGCCGTCCGTCATCGCCCTCAATCGCCAGACGGGCGAGGTCCTGGCGACCGGACGCGAGGCCTGGCAGATGATCGGGCGGACGCCCGGTTACATCGTTGCGGTCCGCCCGCTTCGTGGCGGGGCAATCACCGACTTCGAGATCACCGAGCGAATGATCCGCCTGTTGTTGCAACGAGTGGGTGTGAGCCGATTCACCCGACCGAAGGTTGTCATCTGCGTGCCGTCGGCGATCACCGAGGTCGAACGTCGCGCCGTTACCGACGCGGCTCGCCGCGCCGGTGCTGCCGACGCCCAGCTGATCGAACAGCCGATGGCAGCCGCGATCGGTGCCGACCTGCCGATCGACGAGCCAGTCGGCAACATGGTCATCGACATCGGCGGCGGTACCAGCGAGACGGCTGTCATCAGCCTTGGTGGCATCGTGGCCCTCGAGGCTGTGCGCGTCGGCAGCTTCGACATCGATGCAGCCATCCAGGCCTACGTGCGCCGCGAGCACGGCATCGCCATCGGCGAGCGCACCGCTGAAGAGGTGAAGGTCGCCATCGGTTCTGCCGACCCCACCGACGACGAGAACCAGGCGGAGGTGCGTGGCCGCGACCTGATGAGCGGCCTGCCCAAGACGGTCGTCTTGACACCCGAAGAGATCCGCGTCGCCATCGACGATGTCATCAGCAGCATCACCGCGTCAGTGGTGCGCTGCTTGTCGAAGGCCCCGCCCGAGCTCGCCCAGGACTTCCTGGTGCGTGGCATGTATCTGGTCGGTGGTGGTGGCCTGCTGCGCGGTCTGGCCCAACGCATCGAGCGCGAGACCCAGGTGCCGGTGAAGATGTCGACAATGCCCCTCGAGGCCGTCGTCATGGGTGCCGGCCACTGCATCGAGCACTACGACGCGTTGAAGACGATGTTCATGGGGGCTCGCCGCTAAGTGCGCATCCAAGCCGATCTCACCGACGAAATTGTCGAAGGTCTTCGAGGCATTCGCCAACAGTTCAAGGTTCCCGCAGAGTTCCCGGCCGCCGTCTTGATGGCCGCCGACGCTGCAGCCAAACGAACACCGACGGCGCACGTCGATCACACGGATTGGCCATTCCTCACGCTGGATCCGGCAGCGTCGACGGATCTCGATCAGGCCTTCCACATCGAGATGGCCGGCGGCGACGTGCTGTTGCACTACGCGATTGCCGACGTGGCCTGGTTCGTCGATGATGGCGACCCGCTCGACACCGAAGCGTGGCAGCGTGGCGAAACGCTGTATCTGCCTGACGGCAAGGCGGGGCTCTATCCACCTGTGCTTGCAGAGGGTGCTGCCAGCTTGTTGCCTGATGGACCGCGACCGGCGATCGTCTTCCATGTGCGCGTCGACGGCGAAGGCCAGTCGAGGCTCGATGGTGTCGAGCGAGCGTTGATCCGCAGCACCGCGAAGCTGGCGTACGAGACGGTCAAGCCGGCGCAGCTGCCGGATGCGTTCGGGGAGTTGGCGCGACGTATCGCCCACGCCGAAGACGTCCGTGGTGCAGCGCGCGTCGAGCCATTCGAACAAGAGGTGCATGCCACCGCGAACGGCGGATACGACATCTCGTTCCGGCCGCGACTGAAGTCGGAGGACGACAACGCGGCGATGTCACTCGCGACCAATCTGGCGATCGCCGACAGCTTGTACGGCGCCGCGACGGGTCTGTTCAGGATCATGCCCGAGCCCGACCAGCGTGCCGAACAGCGGCTGCGTCACACGGCGCGAGCTTTCGGAATCGAATGGCCGGCGTCGACATCGCTGCGCGATTTCGAGCGTTCGCTGAGCGCCAAGGCCCCGAAGCCCGCGGCGCTGTTGATGGCCATCCGCCGCGCCGGAGGCGGTGCTTCCTATGTGCCGTTCACCCCCGGACAGCGTCCGTGGCACGCCGCGATGGCTGCGACCTACGCGCATGCCACAGCGCCGCTGCGACGCCTTGCCGACCGGTATGTCGTGATGGCCACGCTGGCAATAGCCAATGGCAAGGCGGTGCCCGAACAGGTTGCCGCAGCATTTCCAAAGCTGCCCGACGTGATGAGACGTGCCGACGACGCGGCGAACCAGATCGATCGCGCGGTCGTCGATCTGGCGGAGGTCGCCTTGCTGAGTGCGCAGACGCAGCGGACCTTCGCTGCGGTCGTCACCGACGTCGACGACCGCGGGGCGCGCTTCCAGGCGTGCGATCTCCCCGTTGTCGCCCGCGTCGATGCTCAGCACCTGGCGCCCGGCGACGACATACGTGTGCGTGTGGCATCTACCGACATTCCCGGCCGCACTGCGAAGTTCGAGCGGGTGGCTTGATCAGGCCGGAGTCACGGAATAGATCTGGCCACCGCCGGACACGACGTACAGCTCGCCGTCGGGCCCCTCGTTGACCGAGACGACATTCGCGACAGTGCCGAGCCCGACCTGCTTGACCTCGGCGTGATTCGCGATCTGCAGCGCCCTGACCTGGCCGCTGCAATAATCGGCGAACACATACCAGCCGACGAGCGACGGAATCGCCGAACCACGGTAGAGAGCACTGCCGCTGATCGAGCAGTCCTGGCCGAGGTGCTCGTATTCGTGAATCGGGGGTGTGACACGGTCGGGCGATTGGTCGGCATTGAAGCGGTGATTGCCCTCGAATGCACTCCATCCGAAGTTCACTCCCCGCCCACCACCTTCGGCCGCCCATGCGGCGTCGACCTCCTCCCACCGGTCCTGGCCCACGTCGGCGATCCACAGGTCGCCTGTCTGGCGGTCGAAGCTGAACCTCCACGGGTTGCGAAGCCCGATCGACCAGATTTCTGGCCGGGCCCCGTCGACACCGGCGAAGGGATTGTCCGCCGGCACCGTGTAACCGGCGTCGGCCTTGCGGTGCGGGTCAATGCGCAGGATCTTGCCGAGCCACTCGCTCGTGTCGAGCGCCCGCCTGTCCGGGTCGCCGGCGGATCCACCATCGCCGGTGCCGATGTACAACATGGCGTCCGGTCCGAAGATGAGGTCACCGCCATTGTGGTTCGGAAAAGGCTGATCGAAGCCGAGAACCTCGCGGCGCGTCGCCTTGTCGAAGGTGCCATCGGCGCGGACCGCGTACTCGTCGATCCTGGTGTTGCCGTCGTTGTTGGTGTAGTCGACGTAGGCCAAGCTGCCGTCTTTCGAGATGGCCAAGCCCAATAAACCACGCTCGCCGTCGGCGTCGGTGAGGTCGGTCATGTCAAGGGCGGTAGCGCCCGGCCGCCCGTTCTTCATGATCACGATCGTGCCGCCCTGCTCGACGACGTACATCAAACCGTCGGTCGGGCGGAAGGTGAGATCGACAGGCAGCGAGAACTGACCGATGTTGTTGAAGGCAACCGAAGGGTCGCCCGCAGACTTGGCGAGTTCGGGTGACGTGGCCGCGGTCGCGGTTCTGCTCGCGTCGGATGGCTGCGCTGCGGAGGTCAAGGGCGCAGAGGAGGAACCTGATGCACCGGCGGAGTCGGCCGAGACGTTCGACGCGTCACTGCTGCAACCGGGCGCGATCATCGCCATCATGCCGATGACACAGCAAAACATCGATCGACGTCCGTTCATCTCGGACCCACCCTCGCCAGCCCCTCTTGCACAACGGTCACTCCCAACCTGCCGTCGCTGGTGAAGATCGCCCCACCTGCCAACCCGCGCCCTGCACTGGTCGACAGTGCCTTCTGGTCGTAGAGCAACCAGTCGTCGGCTCGAAAGGGCCGGTGGAACCACATCGCATGGTCGAGGCTGGCCATCTGCATCCCGGGACTGTCCCACGACAAGCCGAACGGCAACACCGTGGTGTCGAGCAGGGTCATGTCGCTGGCGTAGGTGACGATGCACGCGTGCAACGTGGGGTCGTCGGGCAGTCGGCCATCGGCGCGCATCCACACCCGCTGCCCATCGGCGGGATTGTCCTGGCGGTTGAACGGATCACGATCGGTGTAGCGGATGTCGATGGGCCGTGGCCGGTCGAACCACACTCCCATCCGATCCTTGTACGGGGCCATGCGAGTCTTGAAGTCGGGCAACGACTCCGGCGGCGGGACATCGCTGGGCATCGTCAGCTGATGGTCACCACCGTTTTCGTGAACGTGAAAGCTGGCCTGCAGGTTGAAGATCGCCTTGCCGTGCTGAATGGCGACGACGCGCCGCGTGGTGAAGCTGCGACCATCGCGAATTCGGTCGACCTCGTACAGGATCGGCACCAGCGGGTCACCTGGGCGCAGGAAGTAGGCGTGCAGCGAGTGCACTTGCCTGCCCGGATCATCGATCGTACGGGTCGCGGCGACCAACGCCTGACCGGCTACCTGGCCACCGAAGACCCGCTGACGGCTCTCGTCGGGGGAGCGGCCGCGAAAGATGTTCACCTCGATGGCTTCCAGGTCGAGCAGCTTGACGAGATCGTCGAGGGCGGTCATCACGTCATCCTTGTCGAGTCGATGGACACGCGCTGGCGTCGAGGGGAGCGAGGCGATACAGGTCGCCGCCGGGTACCGACGATTCCAGCTGCACATCGACCAACGCGGCGAGATCGGGGCGTCGTTGCGTCGGGCTGGCGCCCGCGTTCTGCAAGCTGTTGAACCAGGCGAGATACGCATGCCCTGAACAGGCCTCGAGAAGCGTGTGCGCGGCGTCGAGCGGGTAGTGGCTGTTACCCGGTCGCGGCCTGGTGAATCCAATCAACGTCGGCTCCCGGTGCGTGAACCACCAGACCCGTTGCGGATTGTTGGTGAGTATTCTGGCGTCCGCCGGAAGGTTGTCGATGACGTCGTACAACTGTGGCGCGAACTGTGCCTTGTACCCGGCGCTGCCTGATGCAAGGTCGGGGAAGCGCGCCGCCAAGGCGACGCCCTGATACATCCACCATCCCAGCAACGCGATCCCGGCAATCGCCGTGGCCCGTCTCGTGCACAGCCGATCCAGGGTGACGGTGGCGAAGTAGATGACCGGGATGAGCATTGGTGACATCACCCGCAACTCGATGTCGTTCGCGGTCGCCCTGCGAGCGATGATCGGCACGACGAACGACGTGACGGCAAACGCCGTGATACCGAGATCCAGCATCAGGTTCCTGCGGCTGCGGAGAGCGAGGGCGGCCAGCGCCACGAGCGCGATCACTGTCGCGGTGCCGATCCGCGCTTTCGTCGATTCCGACCAGCCATCGCCGGCGACGATGTGCCCCGTGCCGATCAATGCCAGACGAATCGTCTGCGACAGCGGCTCGCTCGCCCCGCCTTCAAATCGCGGGCCGAGTGGTTGACCACCTTCGATCAGGTTGCGAACGATCCACACCGCGCTGATGCCGAACGCACCCGCTGCGAATGCGCCGAGACGCTTCACCAGTGCAACGCGATCGACGGCCCGCCACGCCGAAGCGGCAACGATCACCGCCCCGGTCGCGATCAGGCCAACGCCCGCGTAGCGGGTGAGGAAGCCGACGCCGGCGAGGAATCCGCCGAGGCCCGCAGTTCGAGTGGTGATCGGCCGGCGCGTCAACACCACGAGCATTGCCAGGGCGATGGCCGCGTACGGCGCTTCGCTCCACACGACCGATGCCATTCGCACGAAGCCGTGGCTGGCCCCGAACGCAAGCGCGCCGGCCAGCACGGTGAACGGGCGAACTCGCCGCTTCAGCACCACAGCCATCAATGCGCTTCCGGCAGCGATCGACGTCGCGCCGACGACAGTCGCCCAGACCAGACTGCGACCGCCAGGTGCAAGCAGGAGTGGAAAGATCGGGCCGAAGACGGCCAGCGACTTTCCGGTGAAATCGGTCAACCCGTGCCCGGCGCGAACGTGATCGGCAGCGGACAGATAGGTGATCGAGTCGGGAGAGAGCAGCGGATCGTGGCGCGTGGCGATCAACACCAGCACTGCGGCGACGAGGGGTGCGACCAGCATCGTCCACGTCGGAAGTCGAAGACTGGAATCCTTCGCCCCAGCAAGACGCCGTGATGGATCGATCGCGGCCTCCTGCACGTTCCGATTATGGTGCCCGCCATGCCTGTGGCACCCCTCAGCCCCTCATTGCGCGCTCACGCGATCGCAGCGAAGGGCTTCATGCCGAGCGACGAGGGTGACGCATTGTACGACGCGGCCCTCGCCGCGGCGCTCACCGTCGCATGTCCGATGGTCGAGATCGGTTCGTACTGCACGAGCTGCGCACGCCGCTCACCAGCCTCCGCACCAACCTCGAGCTGCTCGCGCGAGGCCAGCCGATCGATCCGGCGGAGCGCCAGCAGGTACTGGTGGAGCTCGTCGGCCAGATCGAGAGGCTGTCGACGCTGGTGGGCGATCTGATCGACCATGCGCGCGACGAGGAAGCGGCGCGGCCGATCGAGGACGTGCGGCTCGATGAGGTCGTGGCGGACGCGATCACCGACATGCGTGGCCGTTACCCCCACGTGCGGTTCGATGCCGTCCTCGAAGAGACCACCGTGCGCGGCGTGCGTCCGCGCATCGCACGTGCCGTCACCAATCTCCTCGACAACGCCGGCAAGTGGAGTCCCGCGAGCGGCGTAGTCGAGGTGACCGTGCACGAGGGTGAGGTCAGCGTCCGCGATCACGGACCTGGTGTCGCGCCCGAGGACGCGCCGCGGGTGTTCGACCGCTTCTGGCGCGCGAGCAACGCGCGCTCGCTGCCTGGCTCAGGCCTCGGCCTGTCCATCGTCAAGGATGTCGCCGAGTCGCACGGCGGCTCGGTAACGCTCGAGCAGGCGAGCGGCGGGGGCGCGCGCTTCCGCCTGCGGCTTGCGACCAGCTCATGACCACTTCTTAGCGGGCTCTCATGCTCTCGCGGTCCGCGGATGTTCCCCTAGACGCATGACAGCTCGGCCGCGCTCGCGCAAACCGCTCATCGCCTCCACCTTCGCTCTTCGCACGCTCGCCGCAGCGATCACGCTCAGCAGCTTCGGCGGCATGACGATCTTCGCGAGCGAGAACCTCCACGCGTCGAACGCGCCGCTGCAACCTGCGGCCGCCGCCGCCGCGACGCCCGCAACGACGAAAGCGCCCACGGCGGCCACGGCGGGCCGCACGACGACGCGCCGGTCAGTCACGAGCACCAGCACCACACCGGTGACGCGCACGAAGCAGTCCTGATCCGGCCGTGACCGTCGACGCGAATCTCATCTGGATCCTCGCGCGCTCGACCGGGACGGCCTCGCTCGTCGCGCTCACGCTGTCGGTCCTCACCGGGATCGCGCTACGGACCGGGACCTTCGCGTGGCTCTCGCACAACCGCGGCGTGCGCGTAGTGCACGGCTTCCTCACCGTCCTCTGGATCCCGCTCGGATTGGCGCACGTCGTCGCGCTGCTCCTCGACCGCTACGCGCAAGTCGGGCTCCTCGATCTCGTCATCCCGTTCGGCGTCTCGTACGGGCGCCTCGCGATCGGCCTTGGCACGATCTCCGCGCAGCTCATCCTGGTGGTCCTCATCTCGACCTGGTTGCGGTCGTCGCTGACGCTGGGGCAGTGGCAGGGATTCCATCGCCTCTCCTATGTCGCGTTCGCCGCCGCGTTCGCGCACGGGGTGATGTCCGGGACGGATCTCGCCAACCCGGCCGTCGCCGCGCTCGCCTGGATGACCGCCGTCGCGGTCGGTCTCGTCGCGCTCCGCCGCGTTACGCGCGCTCGCACCGCCCCAGAGCGGCGCCGGCCTGCCGACGCGGTCTAGGAGATCTGGCGGCGCGCGTTCCGGCCGGCGCGATATAGGTTCGCGATCACGAGCGCGAGGACCAGCACCAGCAGCAGCCAGCCGGCGTTCTCTTGCAGCGCTGAGTTGTGAGCCGCGAGCCACGTCACGACCAGGGCGGCGATCGCGCCGACCGCGAGCTGCCCGTCGTCGACAAGGAGCCCGTAGGTGTTGTCCCAGATCCCGCGCAGCACGCTAGACATTCCGCGCCGCTAGGCGTGCGCCCGCGGGCGCGAGCGACTTCAGGAACCGCGCCGACATCCAGCTCGCGGCGAGGAACGCAGCGAGGATGATCGGGATCGACGCCGCGTCGCCCGGCCAGTGGGCACCGATGCCCTCACCGAACCAGAAGACGCCGAAGCTCGAGAGCATCGCGCCGACGCCGAACTTCATCCAGTTCTCCGGAACGGCGGTGAGCGGTGAGCGCAGGGCCGCGGCCAGCGCGATGACGATGACGCCGGCAGCGAGCGCGCCGACGATC
>JANMQX010000140.1:0-17155 GCA_031370745.1 Ilumatobacteraceae bacterium | reverse complement strand
TGATGCGGGATTATCGTTGCGGTGGGTCCCGGGACTGACTGATCCGAAGTGCCGGTGTTCAGGGTTCAGCCGGCCGCGCTGGATACGAGTCGCCCCTGATTGTCGTCCCGGGCCCGCTATCAACTTGTGGCGCGGGACTCGATTTGAAGCTGTCGCCAGACGGCGTCGGAGATCCTGCGCTTGAGCGCGCGGAGTGCTTGTTTGCGGGTCTTGCCTTCGGCTTGGCGGCGGAGGTAGTAGGCGCGTCCGGGTGTGTCGTGGGCGACTTGGGTGACGGCGATCATGTGGATGGGCGTGGTTCAAGTGGCGGTTGCCGCGCGGGTTCAATCGGTGCCGTTCACGGTTCGCGCTGGACGCTTCGATCGGTGCGGTGCCGTTGTAGCTGGCGAACTGTGCTCGAGTCCGGCGCAGAACTCCACCTGATTTGGGTCGTCGAGACGCCCAGAATGGGCGCATCACGACGTGCCTTTACCCAGTCGTGCGCCCCGGGGTCGCGTGGAGACCTCATGGTTATGTGAGGACGCCATTGTCATCGTCCCAACTCCGTCAGACACGCTGTTGCGGGTGTCTGTTTTCCGCTAGCTGACACAGGCTTCGGCCGCATCCAGTAGCAAATCCTCTTCGTGGGTGAACAATAGGCAACCGAATACTCTCACTGACCAGGCCTTACTGGCAGCCCCAACGGGATTCGAACCCGTGCCGCCACCTTGAGAGGGTGGTGTCCTAGGCCACTAGACGATGGGGCCTCGTAGCCCCAGCACACTACCAACGGGCCAGATGCGTGCCAACCAAAACGAACGAAGGACGGCGCAGTGGCCGACCTTCATAAACCTGCAAAATGTAGTGCTTGAGCTGGGGAACAAGGACTCGAACCCTGAATAACAGTACCAGAAACTGCTGTGTTACCAATTACACCATTCCCCACCGGCCAAGCCGTGGAACCGGAAGTCTAACAACCGGCCGCGATCGGTCACACGCGACGTTCAGCCGGTGATCGACAGCAGGCGCTTGAAACCGATGATTCGTCCGAGCGCGATGCCAGCGGCCTCTTGCATCTCTCTGGCTGTCGCCGCGTTGCCTCGCACAGGGCTCGTGCGCGTCGGCGACACGTAGGCAACGAGCCCCAGTTCTTGGGCGATCAGTCGCGACCGCAACGAGTGAAACGGATCACTGACCAGCAGGACACGGAACAGTCCACGCTGACGCAACAGCGTGGCGACACCATCCAGTGAGGCGTATGAGCTGTGACCGTGCGACTCCTGGAGGATCGCATCTGCAGGCACGCCGCGGTCGATCAGGTAGTTGGCCGACGCCCCAGCCTCCGTGAATCGGTCGCCCAGCTGATTGCCGCCAGTCACGACCACCACTTTGGCAATGCCCGCCGACCACAGGTCGGCAGCGTGATCGAGTCGGGCCGCGAGTTGCGGCGACGGGCGGCCATCGTACTGTGCAGCGCCCATCACGATGATCGCGTCGACTGCCCGGTTCTGATCGCTGCGCCCCGTCGAATGCACTTGATACAGCGTGACGGCGTAGTACGCAATCGCCAGCACCATCGACGCAATCACCCCGACGGCGACGCGACGGGGCCAATTGCGCTTTCCGACGATCGGGATACCACCGACCGGTGTCGGGTCGGCGAGCGCAACAGCCACAGTTCCGCGCGACAGCGTGTCGCCCCAAAGCGGATCGTGATTGCTCACGCCGATGCGACCATGGTCAATCGTCTGACGACTTCTTCGCGCCCCAGCACCTCGAGTGCCTCGAACAAGGGCGGCCCGACAGTTCGTCCGGTAACGGCAACTCGGATGGGCGCTTGCGCCTTGCCCTTCTTCAGACCATGCATGTCGCCGACAGCCTCGAGCGTGTCCTTCAGTTCGGCGGCGTCCCATCGATCCAGTTGTCGATAGGCCTCGGTGGTCTCGGCAAGCACCTCTTTGGCACCTGGCGTAGACATCGTCTTGTCCAGCGCTTGCTCGTCGAGTACGGGATCGGCGAGAAATACGAAGTCGATGACTCCTGGCACCTCTGCCAAGGTGTTGGCGCGCGATTGCACGACGGGGGCCAAGGCAGCGAACTTGGCGAGATCGAACCGCTCGGCGGGCCACGGCACGCCGTCGGCTCGCAGGAACGGCTCGCACGCGGCGACGAAGTCGTCGACGGAGAGCTTGCGGATGTACTCACCGTTGAAGGCGGCGAGCTTCTTCACATCGAAGTACGCCGGCGAGTGGTTGACGTCCTCCAAACGGAAGTCGCGCTCGATCGTCGACCATGCAACGATCTCTTCGTCACCCGGCGGCGACCATCCCAGCGTCATCAGATAGTTGACCATTGCCTCGGCCAGGTAACCCTCTGCGCGGTACTGCTCGACGGCCACCTTGTCGCGCCGCTTCGACAACTTCTTGCGCTGCTCGTTGACGAGCAGCGGCACATGTGCCCAGGCAGGTGGCTCGTGACCGAGCGCCTGCCACAGGAGTTGTTGTTTCGGAGTGTTGGGCAGGTGCTCCTCGGCACGCACGACGTGCGAGATCCCCATCTCGATGTCGTCGACGACGTTGGCGAGCAGGAACATCGGTGTCGCGTTGCCGCGCAAAAGCACGAAGTCTTCGATCGTCGAATGATCGAAGACAACGTCACCGCGCACCAGATCGCGCACCGTCGTCGAACCTCCGGGAACTCGGAATCGCAGCACCCGACCAGGCCCAGGCCCGAGGCCGCGGTCTCGCGAGTAGCCGTCGTATCCGCTGGCTCCGGTGGCTTTGGCGCGCTCGTGAATTTGCTCGGAGGTGAGGTCGCAGTAGTACGCGGCCCCAGCCGCGAACAGCCGCTCGGCCGCGGCGAGATGAGCATCGGCGTAGTGGCTTTGGAAGTACGGACCTTCGAACGCCGGGTTGTCGGACGTGATGCCGATCCAGTCGAGAGCGTCGATGATCCCCTGGGTCCACTCCGGTTTGTTGCGAGCTTCGTCGGTGTCTTCGATCCGCAGCACGAATGTGCCGCGAAGGCGATTGGCCAGTGCCCAGTTGTACAGCGCCGTACGCGCTCCGCCGACGTGGAAGAAGCCGGTCGGCGATGGCGCGAATCGGAATCGAGGGCCGCTGCTCATGTTCCGTCAATCCTACCGGTCGCACCGTTTGGCGTCGGGGGCACCACGCTCCGCGCCGTCCGAGTTGGGCTCAGGCAGTAGCTGGACGTTGGGTGATCAGCACCAGGTTGCGCAGTTGGCGCAGGGCGACCGAAAGTGTCGTCAGGTCGTATGTGTCAGTGCGACGTATCTCGGCGAACATCGCCATGGCCCGCGACATGACTCGCTCGTTGGCCGCGGCCCATGCCGCCGCTCCCCCGACGTACAGGGCATCGTCGGCAAGGTCGGCAAGCGCACCCATCAGGTCGTCGCGCAGCGCAGAGCGGGCCTGTGTCTGCCAGCGGTCGTTGCGCGGCAGCATGCCAACCGCATCCCACAACCAGCCGAGGTCCAGCGTGTCGAACATCTCCCAATACGCAGCCGCAGTTTGGCGGACGGTCAAGTGCTGCCTACTGGCAAGATCGATGATGTCGAACGAGGTGTGCATCAACGGCCACGCCACTGAACGTTGGGCGACCGACTCCGGCACGCCGGCCGCAAGCCGAGCTGCTTCGTTGGCGAACAGCTGGTCACGGACCTTGCCGCGGACGTGCGACTCGAGCGTGCTCGACAGCTCTGTGATCCCTGGTCGGAACTCGGCAACCACGGAGGCGATCTCGAGCGGCGGACGACGATGCCGCAACAACCACAGCGCGCCGCGCTCGACCATGTGGCGGGCCTCGAGGAACATCTCCAGCTGAGTATCGAGCTTGACATGGGTGGGCAACGCCTCGATCTGCTCCCACATCGCCGGGAAGGTGAAGATGTCGCGTGCAGCAACCCACGCGCGCATCACGTCGACGACACCCGCGCCGGTGTCCTCGGTCATGCGGTTGTCGAACGAGATGCCCGAGAGATTCACCATCTGGTTGGCCACCTGGGTTGCGATGATCTCCCGGCGCAGTCGGTGATCGAGGATCTCGGGGCGGTACCGCTGTCGCAGAGCGTTCGGGAAGTAGTTGACGAGATCGGGTTCGAGGTACGGATCGTCGGGGAACCCGGTGCGCACCATCTCGGTCATGTTGACGCTCTTGGTGTACGCCAACACGACTGCGAACTCGGGTGTCGTCAGGCCCAGGCCGGCCGACTGCCGATCAGCGAGCTGCTTGTCGGTTGGGAGATGCTCCAGGGCTCGGTTGAGCCACCCCTCAGACTCCAGCACGTGTAGGTATCTGGCGTGCACGTTGACCATCGGCAGGGCCTGGCGGCGGGCTATGGCCAGCGTGAGAGTCTGTGAACGGTTGTCGTCGAGCACCAGTTCGGCGACCTCGTCGGTCATCTCGGGCAACAGGGCGTTGCGTTGCTCGATCGTCAACTTGCCTTCGGCCATCACGGTGCCGAGGAGGATCTTGATGTTGACCTCGTGGTCGCTGCAATCAACGCCGGCGGAGTTGTCGATGGCGTCGTTGTTGACGAGCCCGCCCTTCAACGCGAACTCGATGCGGCCACGCTGGGTCAGGCCGAGGTTTCCACCCTCGGCGACGATTCGGCAGCGCAGTTCGTTGCCGTTGACGCGCAATCCATCGTTGGACCGGTCGCCAACCTCGGCGTGAGTCTCGGTCGACGCTTTGACGTATGTGCCGATGCCGCCATTCCACAGAACGTCGACGCGAGCGCGCAGAATGGCCGATACCAACTCGTGCGGAGTGAACGCAGTTTGATCCGTGCTCAGGCGCTTGCGTGCTTCGGGACTGAGTGCGATGGTCTTCAGCGAGCGCGGATAGACACCACCACCCGCCGATATCAGCGAACTGTCGTAGTTTGCCCAGCTCGATCGGGGCAACTCGAACAATCGCATGCGCTCGGCAAACGACACAGCCGGATCAGGATCCGGATCGATGAATACGTGGCGATGGTCGAACGCGGCGACCAACTTGCAACGGGACGATTGGAGCATCCCGTTGCCGAACACGTCGCCCGACATGTCGCCGATGCCCACGATGGTGAGCTCGTCTGTATCGGCGTCTTTACCAAGCACACGAGCGTGACGTCGCACGCTCTCCCAGGCGCCGCGCGCCGTGATCCCCATCGCCTTGTGGTCGTAGCCCTCGCTCCCGCCCGAGGCAAACGCGTCGCCGAGCCAGTAGCCGTAGGCGCCAGCGATCTCGTTGGCGATGTCGCTGAAGGTCGCAGTGCCCTTGTCGGCGGCGACGACGAAGTACGGGTCGTCGCCGTCGAGACGCACAGTGTGAGCCGGGGGCACGATCGCGCCCGAGACGATGTTGTCGGTGAGGTCGAGCAGACCGCTGATGAACGCGCGGTAGCAAGCTACGCCTTCGGCGCGGAACTCGTCGGCGCCTGCCGGAGGCTTCTTCAGGACGAAGCCTCCCTTCGCACCGGTGGGAACGATGACCGCGTTCTTGACGATCTGAGCCTTGAGAAGTCCAAGGATCTCGGTGCGAAAATCCTCGCGGCGATCGCTCCATCGGATGCCACCACGGGCAATGCGACCGTTGCGCAAATGCACGCCCTCGACGCGAGGCGAGCACACCCAGATCTCGAACATTGGCCGCGGCAACGGAAGATCCGGCACCCTCGTGGTGTCGAACTTGAAGGACAACACCGGTCGGGGCCCACCGTTGTCATCCGGGCGGAATGCATTGGTGCGCACGGTGGCGTCGAGGAGAGCCAAGAGCGAACGCAGCGTGCGATCGTCGTCGAGACTGGGGACGGCATCGAGCGCCGTTGCGACTTCTGCACGCAGCGCGGTCTCTGTGTCGACGATGTCGTGCTGTGTAGACGGATCAAATCGCGTAGCGAACAGGGCCGCCAGCATCCGGCTGATCGGCGCATGACGCACCAGAGCGGCTTCGATGTATTGCTGGCTGAACGGGAACCCGATCTGGCGCAGGTACCGGGAATAGGCGCGCAGGATCTCGATCTGGCGTGCCGTGAGACCGCCCGCCAGGATCAGCCGATTCAGTCCGTCAACCTCGATCGAACCGCTGAACTCGGCGAGAAATCCGGCCTGCACCTCAGCCCGGACCGCTTCCGTCAACTCGGTGCCGGGGGGCACCGCCACACCGACATCGTGAAGCCAGACCGTCCCGTCATCGACAGCGAAACCGAACGCCCGCTCGTCGAGCGCCCTCAGGCCGAGTTGATCGAGCAGCGGCAGCATGTCGGCGAGCGGTATCGATTCGCCACGTCGATAGATGCGGAAGCGCCAGCCTCCGTCGGCGCGTTGCACCAGATGAGTCATCACGTCGGGGGTGCCACTGGACAGCGCATCGATGTTGACGAAGTCGAGCGCGGCCACCGACGGATCGTTGAGCTCGTCGTAACCGGCTGGTACCGCCGGTTGCAGCCGCGTGGCCAGGTCGCTACGCGCGCCGAGTGAAACTCGAACTGCGTCGAGCCAGTCGTCGGCAATATTGATGGTGGTCATTGGCTCTCCCGGCAACGCTGACGGCAGCTTCCCCTGCTCAGCGACACTAGTCGGTAGCGTCTAGGAAATGAATCGCCTCTCGTTCCGTCATCGGGCCGAGTCGCATCCCGGTCACCGATCGGTTGGCGGAGGTCTAGCCAGGGCCGCGGTCTTCGGGGTCAGCGACGGTCTCGTCTCCAACGTCTCGCTGGTGATCGGGTTCGCCGGGGCCGGCGTCGACTCGGCCGTGGTTCGTCTTGCCGGCTTGGCCGGGGCGATTGCCGGGGCAACCAGCATGGCCGCGGGCGAGTGGGTCAGCATCTCCGCCCAGAACGAGCTCGTGCTGCGCGAGCTCGCCGTCGAGCGACGCGAGCTGGTGCACAACACCGAATCGGAGACGGCCGAGCTGGCGGCGATGTACGAAGGCCACGGCATGACACGCCAGATCGCGCTGGACGCCGCAGCCGACGTGATGCGCGAGCCGGAGGCCGCCCTTGCCGTGCACGCCCGCGAAGAGTTGGGCGTCGGCCCCGACGATCTCGGTTCGCCGTGGGGGGCAGCGGGGCTGTCGCTGGTGTGCTTTCTCATCGGCGCACTGCTGCCGGTCATCCCGTGGTTTGCCGGCGGTGGTAACGGCGCCAAGGTTGCCTCGATCCTGATCGGTGTGGTTGCCGCCGCAATCGTCGGCCTGCTGATCGGCAAGTTCGCCGAACGTCGCATGGCGTGGAGTGCTGTTCGTCAAGTCTTGATCCTGCTCATTGCCTGCGGCGCGACCTACCTCGTCGGCAAACTGTTGGGTGTCAGCTGAGTTTTTCGCAGCAGACTTGAAGAAATCGAGCGCTGCACGGCAGCGACGCGACGCGACGGGAGGCAGCATGCCGAAGGAGTTCGAGGGAGACCTTGCCGGAGCCGTTTTCTGGGGAGCCGATCTCAGCGGCGCTCGCTTCCGCGACGTCAACCTGACTGACGCAAAAATTAGCCATGCCTGGCTGGTCAACGTCGACATCGACGCGCTTGTCGACACAGTTGTCATCAACGGCGTCGACGTGACGGCATACGTGAACGAGCATGACCCGTGGTACCCGCTGCGCGCGATGCTCCGTCCATCGAACCCGCAAGACATGCGCGCAACATGGGCAGCTCTGGAAGACGAGTGGGCGAAGACCGTCACCCGCGCGAACGCTCTCCCCGAAGACATGCTGCACGAGTCGGTCAACGATGAGTGGTCGTTCGTCCAGACTCTGCGACATCTCGTGTTCGCCATGGACAAGTGGTTCACAGCACCGATCCTCGGACAAAGCTTTCACCCGATGGGGTTACCGAACAGCGGCTCGGCCGACTTTCCATGGCCAGACCTCGATGACGACCGGCGGCCGTCTGTTGCGGAAGCCCTCGCCGTGCGAGCGGATCGGGCGACGCGCTTTCGCGACTATCTCGCGTCGGTCGCGTCGACCGACTTCACACGATCGGTCGACGTACTCGAGAACGGCGCGAATCCGCTGCAAGAGTGCATCTACACCGTCTTTGAAGAGGAGTTCTGGCACAACCGATACGCGCAGCGCGATCTCGCGGTGCTCAACTGCGACGTTGCGCAGTGATGATGCTCGCGAGAAAGACCCCAGAGCATCGTCCGGCGGTGAGGATCGTGCCAAGCCGCCGGTTCGGACGGTGGTGTATGGCTGTCACGTCGGCGTGGCGCCTCGTCAGGTCCCGGCCAGGCGGCTGATCAACTGGCGATGCTCGTCGTCGAGTGGCATGGCGTCGCCGGCGGCGGCGTTCTGTCTTGCCCTGCTCGGCTTCGACGTCGCGGGGATCGACACGGTGGTCGCCGGGTGGCTGAGTCCCCATTGCAGCAACGCCTGTCCCCACGACTGGATTCCAAAGGGCGCGAGCGGTGCAAGTTCCGCGGCCGACGGGGTGGTGCGCATCAGATCGGCGGCAGCGAACGGGCGCATGATCAGTACACCAAGTCCGAGTTCGGCGGCCAGTGGCAACAAGCGATCCTCGACCTCCCGTTCTCGCGGGTTGTACGGAATCTGAATGGCATCGAGGCGACCCGTGACCATCGCCGCCTCGAGCTCATCGAAGCTCGCCGGCTGCCAATGCGTCGCGCCGACAAGTGTCACGTGACCCGAGTCGCGCAGCTCTTCGATGCGCCGCAGGCGCTGAGGCCAGCGCACCATGTTGTGGATCTGCAACAGTTCGATGTGGTCGCCGTAGAACGAGAGCGACGCTGCGATCTGACGCTCCGCCACTTCGTCGTCGTCGGTCCACACCTTTGTGGCGACGACCGTCCCCGAACGACGTCCGTCCAGCGCGGCACCCAGCGTGCGTTCCGCCTTGCCGTACATCGGCGATGAGTCGAACAAGGTCGTGCCGGCGTCGAGCGCTGTGGTGACCACCTCACCGGCGAGCGCGAGATCGTCGGTGTCCAACGTCTTCGACGTGCCCATACCGATGATCGCCACCATCGGCGCATCGGCATGCTTCGGTGAGAGCGAACGTGTCTGCATGCGGCACATTCTCACATCATCAGTTGATGCCCTGTGAGCGCTGGCGGGATGGCGTGATCTGCAGGATCACACGTTCACTCTGAATCTCACCCGGATAGTCCTTGCCGGTGTACTTCTGCGACAGAGCGTCGATGTGTGCGCGCGCTTCGGGCCCGCGAACCTCGCCCGTC
Organism: Ilumatobacteraceae bacterium; assembly: GCA_031370745.1. Taxonomy (GTDB): domain Bacteria; phylum Actinomycetota; class Acidimicrobiia; order Acidimicrobiales; family Ilumatobacteraceae; genus JAENVT01. The sequence goes on along the minus strand of JANMQX010000140.1, from coordinate 7,981 downwards.
ACGTTGCCTCGCACCTCGGCGTAGCCGTAGGGGTTGTCGGAGCTCCAGACTGCAACGGTGACATTGGGATTGGCGGCTATCGCCTTGTACTTGGTGCGGTGCACCTCGGTGTTGATCATGACGTGATCGTCGTCGGCGTCGACCCACATCACGTGGGTGGAGATCGAACCGCTCGGGAGGTGGAAGGAAATGGTGCCGAAGTTCTTGCCGCGGGCGAGGTCGCGGATCACCGGATCAAGCATCCGGCCACGATACGTGCTTCGATTGGGAAATGAACCAGCTGAACGTGCTCGGCGAGACGCTGCAGCCGTGCTCTCTCGATCCCTTGACCGGCTACTACCGAACTGGGTGCTGTGAGAACCGGGGCGACGATCCAGGCTTGCATGTGGTGTGCGTCGTCGCCACAGACGAGTTCCTGACGTTCTCACGAGCGGTCGGCAACGACTTGTCGACACCGATGCCCCAGCACGGGTTCGCCGGACTCAGCGAAGGCGATCAATGGTGCTTGTGCGCGGCGCGGTGGCAAGAGGCCTTTGAGGCTGGGGCGGCGCCGAAGGTGCGGCTTTCGGCCACTCACCTATCGGCGTTGGAATACTCGACGCTCGCCGACCTGCGCGCTCACGCAGTCGACGTCTGAACGATCACGCCGCGCGTGCCGGCGCTGCCCACTGGCTCGCACGGTGCAGCAATTCCCCCGCTGACGTGATTGCCAACGCACGGTAACCGTCGAAGCCGGCCACCCAGTCGACACCTTCGTCCCCCATCACGAACGCGGCGGTGGCGAATGCGTCCGCCCACGTGAGGTGGGGACCGACGACGGTCATCGACGACAGAGCATCCGACGGTCGCCCGGTGCGGCCGTCCCACAGGTGGCGTCCGCGGGCCGCAGTGCCCGAGGTTGCAACTGCCTCGCCAACGACCTCGACGATGGCCCGAATGGCATGGGAATCGTCGCTCTCGGGATCGGCGATTCCAATACGCCACGGCGAACCGTCACCTGCGGTGCCCCGAGTCTGGATGTCGCCACCAACAGACAGATACCACTGACGCAGCCCGGCGCGATCGAGGCAATGCGCGGCCAACTCGGCCGCCCAACCTTTCACGAAGCCTGCCGGATCGACGAGGGTGTTGCCGGGGCGACGAGTGCGGAACGCTCCGCCACTGATGTGCTCGAGCCACGTGCACGCGTCGACGACCTCGATCACCTCGGCACCCGCATCGAGCAGGTGGAGCTCGCCACGGTTGATGCGGCTGATCGCACTCGACTCACGGAATGTCGAAAAGACTGCCTCCAACCGATCGAGCTCGAGCCACAACGCATCGACAGCAGCGTCGATCCCCGCCGAGTCGGCCCGGTCGTGCACGTGAACGCTGGCCATCGTCCCCATGACGGCATGGGTGCGAATCGTCGCCGAAGTGCGCAACGCGTTCATCAACCACCCACCCTGTCGAGGATCGATTGGAGGGATCGTTGGTACCCAATGGAGGTGACGGTCGCCCCGCTCACGCCGGTGATGTTGGCGCTCTGGGCCCTCATCACCTCGGTGTGCAGGATGGGCAGGGCCTGGTCGTTGATGCGCACGGACCTGCCGTGCGAATTCGGCGACTGGATGGCATCGACGTTGCAGATCTGTCCACTCGCCGACACCACGGCCTCGACCTGCACCGGACCCCACCTGGTATCGATGGTCTGGCCGTCCATCGTCTGGCCTTGGCACGCTCCCGCGGCAACGGTGACCCGGGTGGTTTCGGTGGGTTGCGGCGCGGGAACCGGCTCAACCGGTGCGGCCGCCGGTTGCGCGGCGACGACGGGCAACGTCGACGAGACGGGCGGTGGCACAGTCGTACTGGCTACGCCTTGATCAGGAACCACAGTGCTGGCGCCGGCAGTGCGGCCGGAGGCGTTGGTGGCGGCGCCATGAGAGGGCTGATCGAGCAGGGCGACGAGACCAGATGCGGCGGTCGTCATGGCCAGCGCGGGTAGCAGGCGCTTGCCGAGCGAGGCTGAAGATCGTGTGCTCATGTCACTACCACCACGGTTGCTCGAAGTGAATGTCGTCGGCGGCGACGCCGGCCTCGCGCAGGCCCGCCCGACCGGCCCACAAGAGACGTTCGGGACCACACAGCAATGCGACGCGATCCGTGAGATCGGGAATCGCCTTCTTCAACACCTTGCCCGACAGCGGGTCCTTCACCGCAAGCGTCGCCGTGTGCCCGACGAGCGTCAGTAGTTCGCCACCAAGATCTCGGGCCATGCGTCCCAGCTCCTTGGCGTAGACAAGGTCATCGTGGCGGCTGGCGCGGTACAACACGATTGGTTGGTGCCGTCTGTCGAGTCGCTCGAGCATCGCCTTCACCGGAGCGACTCCGATGCCTCCGACGATGAACAGCACCTTGCGGTCGTCGATGGAGCGCGGCGTGAACGCGCCGAACGGACCCTCGACGATCATCCTGGTGCCACGCGGCAGGCGTCCGATGGCAGTGCTGGCGTCGCCCAATGACTTCACCGCAATCTTCAATCCACCGGTGGTGGGCGCCGACGCCAGCGAGAACGGGTGGGCCTGCCACCACAGTCCCTTGGCGAGCGGCCTCACGATCACGAACTGGCCGGCGTCTCCGACCATCTTGTGCAGGGCGCCACCCGACAGTCGAAGCTCGGTCGTGTTGGCATTCAGCTTGCGGGTCTCGGCGATGTGCAACGGGTGGAGAGCGCCGGCGACGAGGCGACCCCAACGACCGCGGATCAGCATGATGCCCACGCCGACATGCAGTGCGATCCACAACCAACGCGAAAGGGCATCGTCGGCGAACAGTTCGCCCCAGACGATCTCGTGCCCGAAGGAGATCACGAAGCCGGCGTAGGCCAGCAGATGGATGAAATACCAGGTCTCGTACGCCATCTGGCGGCGGATGCTGCGCAGCGACGTGATGGTGACGGCTCCGATGATCAGGGAGCCGACGAAGGCGACAGCCATATACGAGTCGCGCCCCGTGAGATCGAGGATCGCCGCCCCATAGCCGCTGCCAATGCCCCAGGCAAACACGCCGGCGACGACGTGCAACCCGACGAGGACTGCCATCGTTTCACCGAGGATGCGGTGCCAGATGAACACGCGGTCGAGGCCGTAACGATGTTCGATGGCGAGTGGTCGCCCAGCCAGCGCGAGCCCGGCAAGGCCGGCGAACGAGGCCGCAATCCCGGTGAGCTGAGTCACGCTGGTCGCAGATGGAATTGCGCCATCGGTGAGGTTGTCGATTCCGTGGTGGCGGATCCACACCGTGAGAACGACCCCGAATGCTGCACAGAAGAACGACAACAGATGGTTGTCGCTGAAGACCGTGTAGCGGTGACGCTGCAACGGCTGCGCGCCCGAGATGGGGCGGCGCGCCTGAGCGCGGTCACGTACATCAGCAGGCATGGTCAATACTCTGCTCTATCGTTGCCAGACCTGCACGAAATCGTCGTAAGAGTTTCGTAAGAAGCGCCCGGCTCATCAGGCCATTGGCCTCGCCGCCCACGCGTCGTCAGGGGCCGGTCGCCGCACTGACCGTGACATTGTCAAACGTCGCCACGCTGAGGTTGTTGCTGTTGTTGTGTGACGAAACGGCGAGCCCGATGTAGATGGTTGGCGTCATCGTGATCGTTTTCGTGGACCCGACCCAGGTCACACCATCGACCGATCGTTCACCCGTCACGAGATTGCCGACGCGTGTGAGCCGTACCCAATACGGGGCAACGGGGCCTGCGCCCTGCAAGGAGGTCGTCACTCCGTTCGTGACCTGGCGGTCGAGGAACTCCCATCCGTTCGATTTCGTTATGTCCATCGTTGCCTCGACACTTCCGGGGTCGAGAGTCTCCCGGAACACCACACCCGCCTGCGCGCCTGCGTCGTTGCCGACGAGAGAGGCGACCCTTGCGGTCAGGCGCCCGTCGCCGGTCATCGATCTGTAGACGATCTGGAACTCGTCCGCGGTGCCACCGATCGTTCCCTTTCCGGCCGTGACGGTGTAGGTAGAAGCCGAGTAACTGGTCGCGCCGGGTCGACCCGTCGATGGGATGTCCACAAAGCCGGTGAAGATGCCAAGCGGGTTGACATAGATGCCCACTGCGTCGGTGTCGGTCAGCGTGCCGCCGGACCCGGTCTTGCCTTGGTCGCTGGTGGTGATCGTGAGCGTTGCTGCGCCGCCGAAACCACTGGCAGGTGCAAATGTCATGCCGTCCAGCCGGAGGTTGACGTTCGCAATCGTTCCGGTGAATGTCATCGTTGCGTCGGCAGTACCGTCGCCTGCAGAGAATGTCAGACCAGTCAGAACGGGCAAGGTGATTGTGCCGTTTGTCGCCGTCAACGTGACCTGCATGGCTGCGGCACCGGCATCGACATCGCTGATCGTGATCCCATTGCTGTTTGCAGTCGAGAACACCTTGTTGGCGTCCTTCGGAGTCTCCTGGGGACCCGGCACGCTGTTCACCGGCGCATCGTTGACGGCGCTCACGGTCAGCGAGACCGTGACGACATTGGAATCGAGCGACCCGTCGTTGGCCTTGTACGTGAACGAATCAGTCCCGTTGAAGTTCAGATTCGGCGTATACGTGAACGAGCCGTTGGATCCCAGAGTGAGAGTCCCGTTGGACACACTGGAGACGAGAACCGCGGTGAGGGGAAAGCCCCGCGCATCGGTGTCGTTGACGAGGACGCCTGGCGGGGCCGGGCTGAGAGGAGTGTCCTCGGCCGTGGTGTAGCTGTCACCGACCGCGACGGGTGCCGGGCTTGTGATAGTGATGATGTAGTCCATCGACGCCGCCTGCTTCGTGGAGTCGAATGCGGTGACCGTGACGGTGAATGTGCCGCTGACCGTCGGAGTCCCCGAGATCACGCCGGCGGAATTGATGCTCAGACCGCCGGGGAGACCAGTGGCCGATGTCCACGGCGTCGACCAGGCGTAGGGTCCCGAACCCCCGGCCGCAGTCAGGGTGGTCGAGTATGCAACCCCAACCAACCCGGCCGGGATCGTCGCTGGGCTGATGGATATCACCGGCAGCAACAGACCGAATCGAGCCTGGCCTGCACCCATGACCTTGAGGCCCCGGACGTTGACCCCGCCGATGTTTGTGCCGATCGCACTCGAGAGTTGCAATGTGGATGTGGGTGCGTAGATCAGGCCGCGGTAGCTGCTGGCCCGGGCACCGCTGGCAATCGTGACCGTTTGATTCGTGGTCGCGACCCAGACCAGCAAGTTGGCGTCACTCGTTGAGCGTCCGGTGAGATCAACGGTCGCCGCGGCCTGAACATCGACCGTGCCAGTAGCAACGTAGAAGAGCACGTCGGTACCCGTGACCCGCCCGCTGGTGATCGCCAAGCCCTTGCAGAAGACGAAGCGGCCCGGTTGGAACACGGTGTCGAGGCTGATGGTGACAGCCGACGGATAGACAACGATTGTGGTCGCGCTAGCGCTGACACCAACGGTTGGATTCGCACCGCTCGCGGGACAGGTGAACGTCGGCGGCACTCTTGCGACGAAGGGATCGACGATTCCGGCGATCGTGCTCTTGGTGCCGGTCGGGGTCAGCAGCGACGAGGCATCCTTGATCGGCGAGGCGCCGCAGAGCCCGTCGACCACAGCATTGCCGAGCACCGTGACAACCCCGGTTCCGGCGATGTCAACATTCGGGCAGACGGCCGCTGCGCCGGCGCCCAACGCCAGCAAGGGCACCGGCGTCGAGTTGGTCGCGGTCGGTGCGTCCTGGGTGTCGCCGCGCAAGGAGGCTTTCAACGTGTACGCGAGAGGCGCGCGAGTGCCGGAGCCGGCGAGTGCAAGCGAGACCGAGGCCGGGGTGCCGGTGCAGGCGGACGTGTCGCATGTTGCCACCGCGCTGACGAGATGTCGGCCCAGGATCACATCGACACCCGTCGTGCTGTCCCTGCAGAGCCGGCGTGTGAGTTGCGTACTGGTGGCATCGAGGGCGTACGTGACAACAACTTTGCTCTGCACCAGGGCCGTTGTGTGCTCGATCCAGCTGAACCGCACCACAAGCGACGAAGCGGACTGCGTACATGCACCCCAATCCGATGTCGACACACCGACAGTGGTGTCGCGCCCGGCTGTCGTTGGAACGATGGCGCCCGACGACTGTGCATCTCGGGTGAGGAATGACGTGATCAAGCCGGCATCAGTCGAGTCGCTGATCTGGTCGGACGTGGAGCTGGAGACATTGAGCGAGGTGATCAAAGCGGCGACGACAACACCTCCGATGAGCAAACTCAAGGTCAGGGCGATGATCAGCTCGATTAGCGTGAAGCCGCAATCGGTGTCACGCCGACGCACTTGCGCGTTCGGCTCAGCTACGAGGTTCATCGATCGACGCTCCACGACTGCACATACGTCTTGGTGACTGCACCGACGGGACCTTGCTGGAAATTGACCTGGGCGCGAATGATGACCGGAGCAGCGGGGACAGCGATGTCCGAGCAAGGCGATCCCGTGTTGAGGCAGGCAGCGAAGATGACGTTGCGCTGGGCAACGATGCTTCCGTCGGTGATCTGGACGACGCCACAGGCGTTGACCCAGTCGACTCTGATCGAAACGGAGTTCAAGGTGGCGTCGGTGATGAATCCACTGGGCGACGCACACGTCAGTAGCCGGACCTGAGAGATTGCGTTCTCGATCGCTCCATCGGCGGCGTACTCTCGGTTGCGCACCAGTCCGAGAGTGGTGCGGTTGCTGACACCCGAAGTTGCCAGCCCCGCCAGGCCTCCCGCAATCGCGCCAATCATCACCACGAAACCGACCGCAAGGAGAAGCGCTGCGCCACGGTCCTCATGTTCACGACGAGCACGACGCGTGATCACGGCGTATTCACTTTGATCTGCATGGTCGTCGGCGGCCCGGAAGGCCCCTGGACGCTCAGCGTCAGGAGCAGAGGGGTCGTGACTTGCGTCGGGCACGCGCTACCGGCACCGCTGACACTGAAGCCGGTAGGCAGCGCGGGGTAGACAACCGTGTAGGTGCCGCCGACAACGCAGTTCTGTGTCGCAGACTTCGTCGCTTCGGCGTAGTTGCGCATCACGAGATCGGTTTGGACGCTCGTGCGCTGCGCGTTGCTGGCGTTGCCCACGGTGGCGAGGCTCGACAGCAACGCGGTGATCGTCAGGCCGATGATCACGACCGTGAGGACGATCTCGATCAACGTCTCGCCAATGTCAGCCGTCGCGCGCGTCACACCGGCCTGCAGGCCGGTGTGAGGGCGATCGGTCGCTGACTTGCCGGCCATGTTCATTGCTTTCTCGTGTCGGTCCGCGGGAGCGAACGCTCTTGCGTGTTTCGTGTCGTTGAACGCTCGATCCGCTCGGGATGCAGATGCACCCCGAGCGGTCCTAAATGACTCAGCTACAGAAGAAGGTGGGCGCCACGCCTCCGACGCCAGGCGTCATTGTCAAGAACCAAGTTCCGCCCAACGTCTGATTGTTGGCTGTGGCCCCGGGGTTGGTCCCCGCCGCAGTGACGGCCGACGGGTTGACCGTTACGCCGCTCGGCAGTGTGAGCTGGCCGCCGGTTGTCATCGCGGACAGGGTGGCAGGAAAGGCCGACGTGCTGGCGAAGTAGACGGTCGAGGCAGCCTTCGCGGCATCAGCTGTGGCCGTGCAAGCAGATGATGAGCCCTTGCTGACCAAGTTGCTGATGCCGACAACGGCAACTGCAGACAGGATTCCGACCAGGACGATGGCGATCAGGATTTCAATAAGAGTAAAGCCCTTATCCTCCCGCTCACCGTCGATCTGGCCTTGGATATTTGAGCTGTGAATGTTCATTGTTCCTCTTACTGTTGTGGGTGTCGCGAACTTCGCGACACGTGTGTTGCTCTCAGGGTTGATCACGAGGTTCCGCCTCATTTGACCTGGCCAAAGATTGAGTACATCGCTGAAACCTGTGCGACGGCGATGAAGCCGACGACGGCAGCGACGAGAAGAATGACCGCAGGCTG
>JANMQX010000112.1:0-7355 GCA_031370745.1 Ilumatobacteraceae bacterium | reverse complement strand
CGCCGCTTGCTGAGCTACGACGAAGGAACTGCCGGCGCGTTGATGACGCCCGACATCATCATCCTCGGCCCGACGGCAACGGTGGCAGAAGCCCTCGCAGAACTGCGCAACCCCGACTGGTTGGTGTCGATCGCCGCTCAGGTGTTCGTCGTGCAACCACCGTACAAGACCCCCACTGGGAGGTACGTCGGCGTGGTCCACTTCCAACGGCTGCTGCGCGAGCCGCCCAGCATTGAGCTCGGGCGCTGCATCGAGGAGGAGCCGACGATCACTCCCGACCTGTCCGAGCGCGAAGTCGCGGAGCGGTTGGCGAGTTACAACATGCTGGCTCTGGGCGTGTGCGACGAGGCCGGTCGGTTGCTCGGCGCGATCACTGTCGACGACGTGCTCGACCGCACGCTGCCGACAGGGTGGCGCCAACGCAGGCGGGTGAGCACAGGGGCGGTACCGCGATGAAACGGCGCGAAGACCTGTCCACACCGCGGCAGCGCCGCCGCCTGGGCGTGCACTACGACCCAGAGGCATTCGGCCAGTTCAGCGAGACCATTGCGCGCACCTTGGGCACCGCACGATTCCTGGTGTTTCAGAGCGTGTTCATTGCCCTGTGGATCGTGTTGAACCAGCTCAAGGAATTCGATGGCAAGCAACTCCAGTTGCTCACGTTGCTGCTGTCACTGCAGGCCGCCTACGCAGCACCTCTGATTTTGCTCGCCCAAAATCGGCAAGAGCAGCGCGACCGCGTGCAGACCGAGCTCGACCGTCGCGTCGCCGAACGCACGCAGGTCGACACCGAGTTCTTGGCTCGCGAACTTGCCAGTGTGCGACTGGGTCTGTCCGACGTCGCCAGCTCCAGTGAGCTCGAAGATCACCTCGAGCGTGTCAGCCGAGCAATCGAGGGGCTGGCCGATCGGCTCGGCGCGATGGAAGCGAGTGCCGACAAAGCCGACGTCGACTGACGTGCACAGACCGCAACGATGACTTCAAGAGCCCAACGCAGGTGCTCGCGCAATCGCAGCCGACGACCTGGCGGCGACCAACTCGACGAGTTCCACGGTCACCGCAGCGAACTCGACGGGATGCTCCCAGCCACTGATGTGATCGCCTTCCAATTCGCGAATCTCGGCGCCGAGCGCTGCCGCCAAGACCCGTTGCTTACGTGGCCTGACGAGGCGATCGCGAGTCGTGATCAGCGATGCCGCCGGCACATGCAGTTCGTCGACCCACGGCCTCGCGTCGTAGCGACTCAGTGCTTGGCCGGCCTGAACGACGGTGATCGGGTCGTTGCGGCGCATCTCCCCGCTGAGCCACGGCACGTAGATCTGCATCGGATGACCCTTTCCGAGCAATCGACGGATGCCGTGTGTCAGCCAACGTTGATAGGCGAGCGATCGAAGCAGTGGCCCGATGACGCGCGCGGTCTTCCACCGCACACGATCGAGGACCGACGAACACCACTCCAGGGCGGTCGCCTCCATCACAATTCCCCGGACGAGATCGGGGTGACGGCGCGCCAGCAGCATGCCCACGGGACCGCCCATCGAATAGCCGACGGCGATCACCGGCTCGACGTCAAGGGCTCGAAGCAACGCCGCGGCGTCGTCGGCGACGTCTTCCAACTCGAAATGAGTCGCCAGGCGCAGGCCTCGACCGTGACCTCGGTAGTCGATCGTGATGATCGAGAACTGAGCCGCGAGGGCTTCGTACGCCGTGAAGAACTGGAGATCGCCACTTGCCGTCCATCCGTGCAGCAGGAACGCGATCGGAGCGGCCGAATCAGGATGTCGGTGGTAGCGGTAGAACAGCTCGCCACGGCCAGGCACGACGAGCGTGTGTCCCTCTGGAAGCCACGGAACCACGGAATCACCTACTGAGTCGCTCACGAGCCCAAACGGTATCGGGCATCTCGGCTACCAGGCCGACGAACGAGGAACTCCGGTGAACTCCTGCAGCTGAACACCGAGGGCAACGGCACGACGAAGCAGACCCGGCGGGTCGAGTGTCGGACTGCCCACAACGTGTACTCCCGGCTTGATCGATCCGGTCAGGAACGTTTCAACGCACGCAGAGGTGATGGCGGCCGCGAGATCACCAGTTGGCCCTGAAGCGCCGGCGACCACCGTGTCGCGGGCACCATCGGCCGCCGCACCGCGTACCTCGACGCGCACCGCCCCGATGTCTCCTGCCGCGTGCGGTGGAGTGAGCATCGGCAACCTGGCCGTGAGGCGGTCGCGACGTGTGCCTGAAACCCGAGCACTGATTCGCGAGGCGCTGGGAAAGATTCGCTGCAGCAGGAACGGGTCCGGCAGCGCGGCGCGGTAGCAATCCTTGGCGCCAATCGGCTCGGGGAACCAGTTCAGCTCACGGCCGCTGCCGCCTGGCCGCTCGATCCAGGCTCCGTCGTGCCAACCGATTGCCGTATCGCCGAGGGCATCGTGGTGCTGCACGGCACACGCCGGACCGGCCGTGCCGTGGGTAGCGACGTGGATCTCCTCAGCGACGTGCAACTGTCGCCACAGGTGATCAACGAGCAGGCCTGACAGGCCCGGGCTCATCGCCGCACCGACGACGAGTACCGCACCGTGACGCCTGGCGTGACCGTGGAGGCCGACCAGGGCGCGAACATCGGCTAGGTCGGCCGACATCGAAACAACTGAGACGCCCGCCGCCAGGTACTCGGCGGCCAGTTGGGCGTGGGCATGTGGGTGGCAGAGGGCGACCACATCGGTGACGCACAGATCCGCGGCGGCACCGACATTGACCGCGCCGCGCGGCGTGCCCGACACCGCCGGGTCGAAGATCGCGACATTGGTTCCCTGGCGCATCAGGAAGGTGCCGAGCCGACGGCCGGTAACTCCATATCCGACGACACCGACGATCGGCGACGCTGGGTTGGGCGGTGTCATGACGGGGGCAGTTTGAGCTCGCGCCAACCGCCCTCTTGGGGAGGAATGCCGCCCTTGCCGCGGACACGCAGCAAACCTGCAACAGCACCGGCCAAGGAGAGGGCCACAAAGGCTCGACGCAGTGCTTTCACCGTGGGGCTAGCTGGAATCGAACCAGCGACCTTCACATTATCAGTGTGACGCTCTAACCAACTGAGCTATAGCCCCGTCATCGACGGAGCCGCCAGGCTATCGGGCGGCTTCCATCGGACTCAACCGACAACTGCCTCGGTAGTCGGCTCCGGTGCGGTGGCCGCCAAATCTTGACCATCGTCGATCACTTCCGGCTCGGCCACGACCACCGGTGCCTGCTCGACGAGCACCTGCTCGGTGCCCCGCACGGCACGAGACTGCACCTCTTCTTCGAGCACGCTGAACCGAACACCTCCAACGAGGTCAGTGATCAGGTTGAACAGCGTCGCCAGCAACACCGCCAGGCCGGTGAGGCCGACAGCGACGAACAGACCGGCGATCCAAGCGTTGTGGAAGATCTGCCCGCCGTTGAACTTGAACGTCGCCCAGCCAAAGCCTTCGAAGAACTTCTGGATGTTGTCGATCGTTCCCGTGGCGTAGGCCACCTGCCACTGCAGCACACCGGCAACCAGGGAGACCGCGTAGAAGAACACGTTGAAGATCAGCGCGACCTTGAAGACGCTCCACGTGTCGACATGGCGAACGACCCGGGTGACTCTCCTGACGCGAGGCTTTGGCGCCCGCCGAAAGTGCAGCGGGCGACGCAGCGGCCGGGTGTCGAGGACCGGGCCGATCTTCGTGACGTCGTCGATGGTCGCCGCCTCGTCGTACAGGCTCGGCGATGTGAGCGGCAACGGGACCGCAACCGTTCGCTGCTCGTCGGGTACCAACCCGGTCGGCACCGGCGTCGTTGGCACCAGCAAGGTCGGCATGAACGCGGGTGCAGCAGGCGCCGCAACCTCGACGGTGGGCGCTACGGCCAGCGGCTCGGCGTCGACCACAACGTCGGCAACGGTGTCGGCCCTCTCGCCGACGGGAACGACGAATGGAGCCGGTGCCAGCGGTAGGGCAACGGAAAACTCGATCGGTGCATCAACGCTGCCCGCTTCGCGGTGCTTGGCAGTGCGTGGCGTCGCGGTCCCCGGTCGCCGCCAGACGGTCTTGCCTGCACGGGATATCCCCGCGGGCGCGCTGGGATCCTCGGTGCGAGGGTCGACTGGACCGCGGCGCGTCGAGCCGTTGCCCTCGACCTTCGATGCCGCACCCTTGGAGTCGGGGTTCCTGCCGACCCCGCCACCGCTCGTGCGCGATCCGGCACGCTTGGAGGTGGGAGGCACGCCGTTGTCCACCCGCAGCAGTGTAGGCGCTGAGAGCCGGCAAGGGCAGGGCACCTCTTCTCCGGCCGATTCGCCAGCGGCTATGGCCCGTTCGTGGCCCGCGCCGTCGCCCGTTGGCCGTTGAGCTCGACCAGGACTGTGACGACATCGCCGGCATCGGCATACCCGACCAAGACAGCGCCGTTGTCGGCGGCCAATCGCTGTGCTGCAACGCGACCGCCTCCGGTGGCGGCCAACGCTGCGGCGTCGGCTGCTGTTTGTGCCCGCCCGCGATCAACGATTCGCTGACTGAACAACCCAACGGCCACAACACTGAGCGCTGCCATCACCACCACCGCCAACAACAACACGACAGCCTGACCACCGTCGAGCTGACGGCCAGTCGGATTCGAACCCATCGTTGGGTTTCTATCGGACGAGGATCGGAACTACTCCTCGTCGTTGGCGATGATCAGGGCTACCGATGCAACCGACTGACCGTCGTCGACGTTCATGACCTTCACACCGGTCGCGTCGCGACCCTGCGAGGAGATGTCGCGCACGCCCATACGGATGGCGACACCACCACTGGACACGGCGACGATCTCGTCGTCGAGACCGACCATGAAGGCGGCGACAACTTGGCCCTTCTTGCCAGTCAGTCGAATGCCGATGACACCCTGCCCACCGCGACCTTGCACGTTGAACTTGTCGAGCTGTGTTCGCTTGCCATATCCGGCAGAGGTGATCATCAGGATTGCCGTGTCGTCGCGGGCGACGTCGACCGCAACGACCTCGTCGCCGGCCTTCATCTTCATGCCACGCACACCGGAAGCGGCGCGACCCATCGGGCGCACCTCATCTTCGCTGAAACGGATGGTCGAGCCCTTGCGACTGACCATGAAGATGTCGTCGCTGCCGGAGGTCTCGATGACTCGCACGAGTTCGTCGCCATCGCGCAGATTGAGGGCAATGAGCCCGTCGCGTCGCCCGTTGTCGTACTCGTGGAACGAGGTCTTCTTGACCACACCGAGTCGAGTGGCAAAGAACAGGTTGCGCTCGCCGGCGAAGTCGCGCGTGTCGATGATCGCCTGGATGTTCTCGCCTGCCTGCAATGGAAGCAGATTGACGATCGGCATGCCCTTGGCAGTGCGCTCGCGCTCGGGAATGTCCATGGCCCGCAGACGATAGACACGACCGCGGTTGCTGAAGAACAACAAGAACGCGTGAGCCGTGGTGAAGATGACGTGATGGACGATGTCGTCGGTCTTCAACTTCGCCCCGCTGACACCGCGACCACCGCGACCTTGTGTCTTGAAGCTGTCGGCGGTGACTGCCTTCACGTACTGCGCCTCGGTCATGACGATGACCAGCTCTTTGTCTTCAACGAGGTCGAGGTCGGTCATTTCGCCGTCGTCGAGACCGATCTGGCAGATCCGCGGCGTCGCGAACTCTTGCTTGATGGCAGTCATCTCGGAACGGATGACCTCGTTGCGCACCGCCGGGTCGGCAAGGATCGCTTCGAGCTCGACGATCCGCGCCCGCACGTCGATGATCTCTTGCTCGATGTCGATGCGACTGAGCCTGGTGAGTTGCCCCAAGCGCATCTCCAGGATGTCTTGAGCCTGCACCTCACTGAACTCGAACGGTGGCGCCAACAGGCCAGCCTTGGCCGCCGCAGGATTGTCGCTGGCCCGGATGAGGGCGATGATCTGATCGATGACATCGAGTGCCTTGAGACGGCCTTCGAGGATGTGCTCGCGATCGCGGGCTCTTTTGAGGCGGAACTGCGACCGGCGGGTGATGACATCGACCTGGTGACGAAGGTAACCCTGCAACGCAGTGACGAGATTGAGGGTGCGCGGCACGCCGTCGACGAGCGCGACCATGTTGACGCCGAAGCTCGTCTGCAGCTGCGTGAGCTTGTAGAGGTTGTTGAGCACCACATTGGCGTTGGCGTCGCGTTTGAGCGTGACCACCAGACTTGTCTTGCCGCCGGCAGAACCGTCGTTGACGTCAGCAATGCCGTCGAGGTCTCCGCCGTCGACGAGCTCTTGGATGCGTCCGGCGATGGCCGAACAACTCGTCTGGTACGGCAGCTCGGTGACCACGATCTGCATCTGGCCACGCTTGCCCTCTTCGATCGCCGCCTTGGCACGCATCTTGATGCTGCCGCGGCCGGAGCGATAGGCGTCCATGATGCCGGCGCGGCCGAGGATGCTTCCACCCGTGGGGAAGTCGGGCCCCTTGACGAACTGCATGAGATCGTCGGCGGTTGCATCGGGATTTGCCAGCAGGTGCAGCGCGGCGTCGATGACCTCGCCCAGGTTGTGCGGCGGGATGTTGGTGGCCATTCCGACGGCGATGCCCTGGCTGCCGTTGACCAGGAGGTTGGGGAACCGAGACGGCAACACCGTCGGCTCTTCCCGGCTGTCGTCGTACGTCGGCTTCATGTCGACGGTTTCTTCGTCGATGTCAGCCAGGAGTTGCATGGCGAGCGGGTGCAAGCGGCACTCGGTGTAGCGCGCCGCGGCAGGGCCGAAATCGGGTGAGCCGTAGTTGCCGTGAAAGTCGATCAGCGTGTGCCGCAGTGAGAACGGTTGCGCCATCCGCACCAGGGAGTCGTAGATGGCGCTGTCGCCGTGCGGGTGGTACCTGGCCATCGTGTCGCCGGTGACACGAGCAGATTTCACGAACGGGCGATCGGGTCGAAAGCCCTGTTCGTCCATGTCCCAGATGATGCGTCGGTGCACCGGCTTGAGCCCGTCGCGGACGTCGGGCAGGGCGCGGGCCATGATGACCGACATGGCGTAGTCGAGGAAGCTGCGCTCCATCTCGTCTTGCAGAGCAACGGGCTGTACTGACAACGAAGGGTCGTCGATCGGCTCGCCGGCGTCGTCGCCGTTGGTGGGGGGAATCGGGGTGTCACTCATCAGAAATCAAGGTTCCTTACGTCACGCGCGTTGGTGACGATGAAGTTCTTGCGGGATTCGACATCGTCTCCCATCAACACGCTCATCATCTCGTCGGCCAGAGCGGCCTCTTCGACCTCGACCTGCAGCAACGTACGCGTCGCGGCGTCCATCGTCGTTGGCTTGAGCTCTTCCCAGTCCATCTCGCCGAG
>JANMQX010000086.1:0-1802 GCA_031370745.1 Ilumatobacteraceae bacterium | reverse complement strand
GTGGTATAACCCCCGCTGTCCACCTACCCCTTGTATATCCATCCCCCCCGCAAAAACCCCCCCACCCGGGCGCGCCCAGCCCCCCCGGCGACGTCGCTGGCCACCGGACGGCGATTGCGGTGCATCGGCAGCACATCGTTGAGGCTGAGCGCGACGAGGATCAGCAACCACACGCCGACGCTGACTTCGGCCAGCCGGCGAACCTCGTGGTTGTCGATCGAGCGTAGGAGGATGCTCCACCCACCGAGGCCGGCGCGATGGCCGAGCCATCCACCGATCGACAAACCGACGGCCGCCCCGAGGATCGCCCCGCCGACGACGGGCAATGCGGCCTCGAGCAACCGGAAGCAGGCAATGACGGGCCGCGTTGCTCCGCGCCGACGCAGCAGCGTTGCCGTGCGCTGATGATCTGCTCGACCGCCGAGCCCGGCGAGCACGGCAACTCCGAAAAACAGCACGAGCAGCGCGCCGACCGGCACGACCAGACGATTGCCGGTGATTCGGGTGCGGCTGCTGATCGCTTGCAGTTCGTCCTCCGGCCCGGAGACAAAGCCACCTGGCAGGGCGACGTCGCTGCCGACCGAGCGGACCGCAGCGAGAAGTGGCGCGACGTCGGTGCTGCGCAACTCGTCGCCCGCCACCGGCACCTGCCAGGCGTACGTGCGACGAAAGAGCTCGTAGTCCGGCAGGCCCGATGCTTTGGCGACCCCCTCGGCGATCAGGATCAGGTCTGTGGGGTCGGGCTGCAGTTGACCGCCGAGCAACAGATCCGTCGTGGATACTGCTGTTCCGACGATGGTGAGGCCGAGACTCGATGTGGCGGGAATCGGAGCGACCGGTGTGCTGCCCGGCGATGCAACGATGGCCACGACCTCGCATCGATCGGCATCGCATCGAGTTGGCCATGTGCCGTTGAGCAGGCGCGCCGCCCGACGAACGTCGTCGATGCCGGCAAACCGCACCGTGCGGCCATCGCCGACCGCGAGAGCCCGATACTCGACTGTTCGTAGGACAGTTCCGAGCCCGTGCCTGTGCAGGTGACCGATGATCGACTTGTTGAGGTCGTTCAGTTGAGCGGCGGTCGGCGACAGGTCCGGAGACATCGTCACCGTAAACGCACGTTCTGTGGGGTCGAGATCGGCGACGCCTCGCTGCAGGGCGCGATCGCCTGCGACAGTTCCGGCAACTGCGACGAGCACCAATCCGCCGATGCCGACCGCAATCGCTGCAATCGTCGCCAAGAGCCGGCCCTTGCGCGTACGCACCCGGCGTAGGGCGCACTCGACGGCGACGCCGGCACCGCTCACGGAACTCTCGTCGCATTGGTCCGCCGTTGGTGATAGCGACGCATCTTGTCGCGCACTCCGCAGACATTCATCGAACACCACCGCCGGGCGTTGGCCCTCGAGGTATCAAGGAACAGCCATCCGCATCCAGCGCACGATCTCACCCGAGCCACGGACGCCGATCGAAGCAGCAACACCGCAGCATCGGAAAGTTGATCGCAGACCGACTCGAGCGAACAGGCCGGCCACTGCGGTTCGTAGCTCGATCCGCTGCTGACCCACTGTGCAGATCGTGTGGCCTGCGCCGCACGGTGTGTGACGAACGAAAGGGCGTCTGCCTGGGGAGATCCTCCGCTGGCGATCGGTCCGAACACGCCGTACAGACTCTCTCGCAGGGTCAATGCGGCGGCGAACTGGACCCCATCATCGTCGCTGCGGTTGACTTGCCCGTCACAGTGCAGCAATCGAGCGGCGTGCGCCCACGCGAAGATGTCATCGGCGTTGGCGAGGTCGTCG
>JANMQX010000218.1:0-15637 GCA_031370745.1 Ilumatobacteraceae bacterium | reverse complement strand
GCCGGTCAACCTGCAGAACTCGCCTTTCGGCGTTTCGCCGACGACATGGACGAGCCGCTTGCCGATCTGGTTGCCGTCGGCCTGCTCATCGCTGTATCGCGCGGTGCCGAGACCGAAGACGTTCTTTCTGCGCTTGCCGGCCAAGCCCGCCACCAAGCAGACCGCCGACGAATTGTCGAGGCCGAGCGCGCTCCGATGCGCCGCGAGGTGTGGATGGTTTCGTTGGTGATGTGCGCGCTGCTCGGTGGTGTGTTCGTGTTCGCCCGCAGCTCGTACCTCAACGCGTACGACACGATCTCAGGTCAGATCTTCCTCGCCGCCGTCCTCGTCGGCTACGGGGTGTTGTTGGTGTGGGTCGGTCGGTTGGCCACGTTCCCGCGGCCATCACGGTTCCTCACGCTGCGGCAGGCGGATTCATGACACCGGCCGCTCGCCTGATCGTTGCCACCCTCATCGGATCCGGCGGTATGTGGCTGGTGGTCACGGGTCTCGCCCAGCGTCGCCCGTCGTTGGCGAAGGTCTCGACGTACCTCGCTCGACCGCAAACGGTGCCGGTCGCTGACCCGATCGACGGGTGGGCCCGACTCGGCCGTTCGTTCGCTCGCCGTCTACCGCTGCGTCCGGAGGTCACCGCCGACCTCGGGCTGATCCGTCGATCGCTGGAAGTTCATTCCGCCTACCTTGCTGCCGCGACGGTCGCTGGCCTCTTCGGACCGTCGTTGTTGGTGGCGATCGGTCAGTGGCTCGGTCTGGTGTCGATCGGCATGTGGGTCCCGCTGGCCCTCGCGTTGGGAGGAGCGATCGTCGGCCCGCTCATCATCCACAAGTCGATGCGCTCGGCTGCGGCACAGCAGCGCAACGACTTGCGCTACCAACTCTCGTCGTACCTCGACGTGGTGACGATGCTGCTCGCGGGAAACGTCGGAAATGAAGGTGCACTTCGACAGGCCGCACAGGCCGGGGATGGTCGGCTCTTCGTCGAACTGCGTCGGCGGATTCTGATTGCCGAGACGTCGAACCGCTCACTGGTTTCTGCGCTTGCACAGCTCGGCGACGACCTCGATCTGGTCGAACTGCAACAGATCTCGGCGTCCGCATCGCTGGCTGCGTCTGCGGGCGCACCCGTCGCCAAGAGCCTCGCGGCCAAATGCGCAACGCTGCGCGGTGCGCTGTCGTCGGAGCAGGAGGCCGACGCCAGGGTACGCACAGGAAAGATCACCGTCCCCCTCGTCGGAATGTCTCTACTGATCATGGCCGCCGTCGTTTACCCCGCACTCAACTTTTCTCGATAGGAGCAACCATGAACATTGAACTGATGCTGTCTGCCCTCACCCACGCGATCTACGGTCGATTTCGTCGTTTCACGACCGATCACGCCGAGGGCGACGACGGAGCCGTCTCCTTGGAGCAGGTGCTGTGGTTCGTCGCTGCAGGCGTGGCGGTCGCGGTGATCGCCGGCGTGCTGTGGGGCAAGATCAAGACGGAGGCCGACAAGCCCATTCAGGCGCCGACCGCGCCGTGAATCGTGCCCTGTGATCGAGAATCCGCACCGCGGCGACCGGGGTTCAGCGTCGCTGACGATCGTGGTGTTGGCACCACTCCTGTTGGTGCTGATGTTCGCAGGCTTTCAAGCAGCGATGTGGAACCACGCGCGTACGGAAGCGCGCGTGGTCGCCCGCGAGACTGCAGTGTTGGTGGCACGGGATCGCCTGTCGACACCTCGCGCGTCGGCGGCCGCGTCGGCGTCCCTCGCCAACGACAGCGTGTTGACGGGAGTCGAGGTGGCGGTTGATACCACGGCGACCGCGGTGGTGGTCACCATCTCCGGTGACGCCCCCGGGGTGTTGCGCGGCACGTCGTCGCCCGTGCGAGTCACGGCAGTCGTGTCGCTCGAAGGCTGGGTGCCGTTGTGAGGAGCGTCACGGATCGAGGGGAGGCCAACGCTCTCGGATTGGTGCTGATCGCGCCTGTTGCTGTCGCTCTCGCACTCCTCATCCTCTGGGTCGGTCGCAAGGTCGACACCGACGCGCAAGTGCAAGCGGCCAGTTCAGCAGCGGCGCAGGCAGCGGCGCGACAGCGCAATCCAGCGTCAGCCGTCACGGTCGCCCGATCAACGGTGGCAGCGATGTTGAGTGACGTCAATGCCTGTTCTGATGGACCGGCGGTGTCGATCGACGCCTCCGACTTCCGGGCTGGCGGCCAGGTCATCGTGATGGTCAGTTGTTCACCACGCCGCTCGGATCTCGCACTTTCAGGTGCCGCGGCGGCGACCTTCACCGCAACATCGACAGCCTCGATCGATCCGTATCGTTCGGTCGGTCTGCCATGAGCGGCAAGCTGGACACCGCCGATGCGGGATCGGCGACGGTGCTGATGATCACACTGTGCTTCGTACTCCTCTCAGGATCCTTGGTGTGGTTGTCGCGCACGGTCGACCAATCACTCGATGATCGCACCAACGCCTCGGCGATCGCATTTCAGGCCGCACGTGCCGGTGCACAAGAAATCGACCCGACCTCGGCTCGGATCGGCGTTGCAATGGTCGACTCGATCGCAGCAAGGTCGGCGGTGGCGACCACGACGGCGCGCCTTCTTGCGGTCAACGGTGACACCGGATCGGTGTCTGCTCTCTCGATCGAAAGCAATCGGGTGACCGTCTCGGTCACCATCACCACGACCGGGCGTCCAGCTACCGGCACTGCGTCAGCAACGGCCGTTACCGGCATCGGTGCTCCGTTGCCCTAGGGAGGTCCGATGCCGAAATCAATCAATTCGCCACCTGATGGTCGATTCACCACTCGATTCGGTGCTGCCGTCGCATCGCTCGCCGCCGTGCTTGTCGGTCTGCCGGCTGTGCTCGTGGCCGTATCGTTGCAACGCTTCCATCACGCGTCGCCGCTGCACGGTGTGAACGCGCCGTGGCGATGGACTGTCGATGGTCTTCGGTCGTGGGGACATCGGTTGACCGAGGGGCTCGACTCGTCCGCTGCTTTGGTCGACCTGTTCTTCCGTCTGGCGCTGATCATCGGATGGATCTGCGTCGGTCTCGTCATCTACACGGTTGTCGACGAGGTGGTGTTCCAACTTCGCCATGGAATGCCGTCGGCCCAACATCGTCGGCTCGCTGGGCTGGGACCACTCGGTCGACGAATTGCAACGCTGCTGATCGCCGTACTGCCGCTCGCTGTCAGCGCCACACCGACCTTGGCGGGTCACCGAGATGTCCGTCCCGCGGCTGGCACCTTGCAGCATCGCCCAACCGATCTGCCCGGGCCGGCGACGACGACGCTGACCCTGCCCGGCGCTCCCGGCGCTCCCGGCGCAGTTGCGGTGCCGGTCACCTCGCCGCTTGGGACCGGCTGGTCGGTGGTCGAGGTGCAGCGTGGCGACTCGGTGTGGGCGATCGCTGATCGGGTCGCCGACGGACGCGATGTCGCCCGGATCGCCCATCAGATCGTCGCCGCAAACCTGGGTACTGTGATGAGCGATGGGCATCGATTCTCGACGCCTGCCTTGATCGAGCCCGGCTGGATGCTCAACGTGCCCGTCGTCACCGCTTCTGTCGTGGAAGCTGCAGACGCTGTACCAGACGTACCCATCGTCGGCGGGAGCTACACGGTGGTAGCTGGCGACTCCTACTGGCAGATCGCCGAGGCCCACCTCGACGATTCAGCGAGCAACGCCCAGATCGCTACCTATACCGCAGAGTTGATCCGCAGCAACGCGCCACTCCTTGGTCGCTCCCACGATCGTCTGATCCGTCCCGGCGACGTCCTGCAACTCGGTGTGCCGGAAACCGACGCTGTCGTCATCGCACCCGAGGTCTCGTCATTGCCAGTCGACGTACAGACTGCCGACGTTGCGACAGTCGTTTTCTCGACCGCGCCGATAGCCGGCTCGGCCCTCGCTCCGGCCGAGGAGCCGGCCACCACGATCGCCTCGCCCCCGAGCGCATCGCCGGTCGACCGTCTCGCGCCGGTAACGGCCGGCCAGAGCCTTGTCCACGCCATTGACAACTCGTCCGACGGTATCGCGATCAGGCGCGACCTGGCAGCGGCGATGCTGATGGCGGGCGGGGTGATCGCGACGCTCGACGCCCGCCGCCGCCACCAGCTGCGCAGTGCACACGTCGGTGCTCGGCTTCTGGCTCCCACGGACGAAGCTGTTGAAACCGAGACGTTCCTGCGGTCGCTGAACCCGGCGGATCGATTGGCGCGAATCGACCTTGCCCTGCGGGCCGCCGGTCCGCACCTCGCCCGTCAGCAGACGCGTGTGCTTGCCGCGGAGATTGCCGAGGATGGTGAGATCCGCCTCTACACCGATCGGCCGGCGATGATCGTCGGGCGACATTGGATTCTCGACATCGACGCAGGAGCGTGGCAATTGCCCGCCAACGTGTCGCTCGCAGAACTCGCCGACGACGCCCGCGGCGCAAACCAGCCGTGTCCGGCGATTGTCCACATCGGGGAGTCTGCGGGAGGCCAGCTGTTCGTCGATCTCGAAGCCGTCGGGGCGTTGAGCATCGATGCGCCGCCTGTCGTGGCTGCGTCAATCGTGCGCTGCGCGTCGGCCTCGTTGGCAGTCTCGCCATTCGCCGAATCGACGCGAGTGTTCACGGTCGGAATCGAGATCGATGCTCACCTCGGAAGCCTCAACGTCGAGCTGCACGATTCGATCGCACAAGCTGTCGAGGCGGTCCGCGCCACGGTGGGCAGCACTGCCGCGGCGACGAGTGGCTCGACTTCGACGTTTGCACTGCGCGCCAACGGCCACGGTGGCGAGGCGTGGGAACCCTCTGTGTTGCTCGTTGTCGGGATGGACGATGTCGACGACCTGGCGTTGTTGTCGTCGCTGACGGGTGGCTGCGGCGGCCGGGGTGTGGGCGTCATGATCGATCGTCGGCTCGTTGGTGCTGGTGCCGTGCTGCGTTCTGTCGATGGCGACTTCGTGCTCGAACCATTGGGGCGTCGCGTTACCCCGGTCGGCCTGTCGTTGGCCGATGTGTCGGCCGTTGACAACTTGCTCGGTGCGGCCATGCGGCCATTGATCGCCAGCACCGACGACGCACCACAGGCTCAGCAGGTTGTCGTCGATGAGTTCGGCGAGAGGCAGCACGAGCTCATCGTCCAACTCCTCGGTCCCGTTGCGGTTCAAGCGCGCAATGGCGAAACCGTTGACTTCGATCGCTCAAAGGCCCAGGAGCTGGTTGTTTGGCTGACTCAGCACCGGCACCGGCCGACCAGGATGTCGGCACGTACTGCACTCTGGGAGCTCGCCGTGCGCGACGCCACGTTCTCGAATGTCGTCAGCGACGCAAGGCGAGCGATGGCAAAGCTTGTCGCGCCGCCGAGTGGGCAGGAGTGGATCGGCCGAACGATGAACGAGGATCTGCCGTTGCACGACATGGTGGTGAGTGATGTCGACCTCCTCGCCGATCGCCTGGCCGCCGCCCGGGGTCTCGAAGCGAGCAAGGCAATTGCCGTTCTCCGTCCCGGCGTAGCGCTGATCAACGGCGTCGCATTCGAGGGCACGTCGTACTTGTGGCCCGACGCCGAAGGCATCACATCGGCCATCGTGCTGCTTTCGACCTCGGCGGCAGGCGCGCTTGCGGGTCACTATCTGAAGGTCGGCGATGTCGACGGGGTGTTCTGGGCGACGGGTCAGGGCCTGAAGGTGCTCGCCGGTCACGAAGAACTGATTGCGCTGCGCATGCGGGCGCACGCCTTGAGAGGCGATCTCGCCGGGGTGCGCAGCGAGTGGGACAGTTACGAGCGGGCGATCAGCGCCGACAGTTGGACCGATGCCGAACCCTCGCCAAAACTCGTCCAGCTTCGCCGGGAACTGCTGTTGCCATCGCTGGCTTCGTAGCGCCGGTTCGTGCATCGGGCCGATCGCAACCTCCACGTCGACTCAACGCTCCATGCAGCGTTGCTGAGGATCGAAGACGACGCGCCCGCGCGCCACCGTCGCGACAACCTGATGGTCCCCGTCGAGCACCACGAGGTCGGCAACGCATCCTGGGTCCAGGCGGCCGACGTCGGGTCGTTGCGCCAACCGGGCGGGTGTGGACGAGGCCGCCAGTGATGCTTCAGCTAACCCACACCCCGTGAACGCCATGAGATTGCGTACCGCATCGTCGAATCGCAACACGCTGCCGGCGAGCACTCCCTCGTAGGTGCGCGCTCCACGATCGTCGACAACGACATGTGTCTCGCCGACGGAGTAATGGCCTTGAGCAAGTCCCAGTGCCGCAATGGCGTCTGTCACCAACGCGACTCGATGCGGCCCCATTATCTGCCACGCGAGGCGGACCATCACCGGGTCGACGTGCAGGCCGTCGACGATCAGGCCGGCGATCAACTCCGAACCCGTCAATGTCGCGCCTGCGGGCCCGGGCACACGCGCGGTCATTGGGCCCATAGCATTGAACAGGTGGGTGACCCCGCGAACGCCGGCGGCGATGGCCGAGGTCATTTCGGCAGGGCTAGCAGCGGTATGACCAGCGCACACCACGACTCCGTTGGCAACAAGCTGCTCGATCACGTGCAACGCGTTTGGCAGCTCGGGGGCGATCGTGACCATGGCAATACCGCTGGCGCTGTCCCAGGCGTGCGCTTCGGCGGGTGACGGCGGCCGCAGATGATGCATGGGATGGGCGCCGGCCCGCTGTGGATTGAGGAACGGTCCCTCGAGATGCACGCCCAGCGAGTGCGCGCCCTCGCCCGACCAGGCGGTCAACGCCGCGATCGCGTCTGCTGTATCGGCGGCGGACGACGAGATCACGGTCGGCATGAACGACGTGACGCCACATTGCACGAGGAAGGCTGCGACCTCGCCGATTCGATCCGGCTGCGATGTCAGATCGACACCGACGGCGCCATTGACCTGAAGGTCGATGAAGCCCGGCAGCACCGAGCATCCGGTCGCGTCGACAACCTGTCGAGCGCGGTGGCCGTCGGGCGGGCCAACCGCGGTGATCCTCGAGCCGTCGACGATTACGTCCACGGAACCGCCGCGGATCCAGAGCGCCGTCATGGCATGGGCACAGATCGCGTTGCGTGCGCCGCTGGCCCCAACGGCTGCTGCAGACCGAACTTCTGCAACGCCGGCCTGAACAGGTTCACGATCGGATGACCGAGCGAACATGCCGATGACGGGGGATGGGTCCATCGAGGCGTTCCATGATTGAGGAGTTTTCCATTTTCAGGGTCGACGGGATGCACGAGACACGGCCAGACGTCGATCTCCATCGCGCCGCGTAAGGCGACGGTGATCTGGCACGACGAATGGAGCCGGGTGTGAGAATCGAACTCACGACATCTTCATTACTGGTCGCCGGCTCCACGCCAGTTTAATTTCGACTTTCCGTCACGACTGCCGAGCGCGAAACAGACGCGGCGGGATCGAACTACGGCCGGTTTCGTCGCAACACCCGACGGAGGGCCGCAACATCCACCAGATCTTGATCTCGACCGGCCGCGAGCTTGTTGTCGATCAAACCTTGGAGACCCAACACGGGTATTTGTAACTGATCGATCGTCACCATCAGCCGATCGGGCCAACACTCATCGAAGGTCACGCCGCTGGGCGTGGTGAGAACATCGATGCGCTTCGGTGGGTAGCCGAGTTGGACGACCGTGTCCGGCTCGTTGAAGTCGGCCGCGGTGAGACCGAGCGACCCAAATCCGAACTCGTCCAACGCCGCCATGACCGCCGCGCCGTTGGCTGGATCCATCCACACCCACACGTCGAGATCCTTCGTGAATCGCGGATGGCCGTGGGCCGCCATCGCATACCCGCCTACGACGAGGAAGCGCACATCATGGTTGATGAGTGCTGTGAAGAACTCGTAGAAGTCTTGGTTCAGGTCCATTCACCCACCCGTAGTAGATACGGCGGAGATCCTCAACCTCTGCCCAACGCTCAGCAGCAGGACGCGCCAACCAGTATTCGCTGACATCGTCCGGCTCGTGCATCGACCGCTTGGTCACGACTCGCTCCACATCCCAAGTTTACCCTGACGACCGGCTGAGGCGCCGCCTCGGCCTTCCGGCGGTGTGTTCAGCGCGTCATGCTGCGGGCGTCTCTTCGGGTCCCACCGTCTCAAAAACTTGTCCAAAGAATCGGCCGGGCAACAGTCGGCGATCGCCGACCGGAGAAGTACACCGGATGCGTCGATGCCAGCAGTCGGATGAAAAACCCCGAGACTCAACGTGAACCCGCATTTCCGCCGGCAACAACAACTCGAACAATGAACCCTGCGGACCTACAGTTCGCAACATCGATGGCCTCGCTGTACTAGACCTACGGGACGAGGCCATCGTACCGAACACACGCGCGACCAAAGCGGATGCTAAACACCTGAACAGCAGCTATTTCCGGGGGAAGTAATTAACTCAATGGGATGATTCGACTCAACGTCCTCATTTGGTCAAAATATAGGCTGGGCACCGAGCGGCGGTTCTAAGCGACACCGACGAATGTCGCTATTAGTCATATTCTCAAATATTTAGAACTATTGACCTGGTCTTATGATCAAATCTGGTCGTCTGGACACACGTACGTTCGGAGCCGGGTGTGAGAATCGAACTCACGACATCTTCATTACAAGTGAAGTGCTCTGCCGACTGAGCTAACCCGGCGGGGTTCGACAAATGGTAGAGGACTGCCCTCGCCAACCGTACGGGAAAATTGCTCGCTCCGGCATCGATCACGACGGTGATCGCTCAGTGCTGGGTCGAGCGGAACTTCGACATCAGGTGGTCGCCAGCAGTGACCGGGGCATAGCGGGGCGACTCGCCCGCGGCGAGACAACCCGGGATGCATTCGATCACGGCATCCCAATTGGCGTTGTGGAAGAAGGCGATCGATTGCCGTCGTGATGTCGCGGCAACACCGGCAGGGGGTGTCACTACCCGGTGCATTGTCGAACGCCAACGATCGTTGGTCCATTGCGCCATCGCATCACCAAGGTTGACGATCAACGACCCGGCGATTCGAGGCACCGCTCTCCACCGGTCTGGCGTCCGCGAATGCACCAGCACCTCCAAGCCGCCCGGCGCGTCGTCGGCGCACAGAACGGTGACCGTGCCATAGTCGGTGTGCGCGCCGGCACGCAGCTGCCCTGGCTCGGGTGGTTCGGTGAGCGCCGGATAGTTGAGCACCCGCAAGGCGCTGGTGTGGCGATCGATGCGTGTCTCGAAGAAGTTGCTCGGTAGCAGGAGCGCATCGGCGAACAAGGTCATGATCCGAGCGACGAGGTGCGACATCGCCGAGTAGTACGCCTCCAAAGCCGGCTGCAACGAGGGCAGCGCCGGTGGCCACGGCGTCGGCTTGTAGACGAACGCCTCGGCGGGATCGGCAGCGCGACGAGCCGGGATCTCGATCGGGCCCATCGAGAACGTCTCTTTCAAGTCGGGCGGGGTTTCGTCGCCCAGTGATGCTGCCAGTCGCTCGCCTTGCATGGGTGTGTAGCCGTACGGATAGCCCGGAAACGGCATTGCGACGGCCATTTTGTCGGCAGTCGGAAGATCGAAGAACCTTGTGGCCGCGTCCCACGCAGTCTTGATCACCACCTCGTCGACACCGTGGTTCGTCACCACCAGGAAGCCGATGCTCTCGCACGCACGGGCGATGAGAGTCACCGCATGTTGATCAGCCAGATCGATTACGGGAACGGTCATCTCCGCGTCCGTCGTCATCGGTCGTCAGCGATCTCAGGCGCCGGACCATCGGCTTGGTTTCGACTCATCAGTTCGTCCGACACCCGGCAGCCGATCGAGAAGGCAATCTCGGAGCTCGACACAGCGTCGACGAAATCGCGTCCGTCGATCGCGATCAATCTGGTCGGGCACGTGGCGGCGACCGTCGCCGTGCGGCTCGTATCACGAAGCAGGGCGATCTCACCGAATTGTTCTCCGGGGCCCAGGGTGCCGACCCGGCGTCCCGAATGGGACACGTCGACCTCGCCTTCAGCAATGACGTAGAACAGATCGCCAGGATCCCCCTCGGCAATGACGACACCGCCAGCGAATTTCTCGACCATCGAGGATCGAGCCGCAAGCTTTTCCAGCGTGATCGGTGGCAGTGGTGAGAGGAGCGAGATTCCGGCCAGTAGCGACAGCACCTCGGGAACCGGCTCGGAGCGGGCGTCGAGGCCCCTGAACCTCGGCAGCAGGACGATGGCAAGCAGGGGCAGGATCATTCCGACGACGATCAGAACCGTTCGCAACCCGAGCCACGAGATCAGCGCAGGCGCGGCGAGCGAGCCGAGCCCACCCATCGCAATGCCGAACGTGTACAACACGCCGAAGACGCGCCCGAGGGCCCGATCGACACCGAGACGTTGAATGAGTGTGAACCCGGCGACGTCGAGGGTTGCGTTTCCGAGTCCGATGACCAGCAGCGCAATGACGGCGACGACGGTGTGCGGCAGGAGACCGATCACTGCGATCGGAAGCCCCCACAGCACGAGGGCGAGAGCGAACGGCTTGCCCAGTCGTCGCCGCGCCGTCAAGGTCACGACGTACATTGCGCCGAGCACTCCACCCACGCCCATGGCTGCCGCCAGCCAGCCCACGCCGCTGCTTCCCAGCCCGATCAAGTCGAAGGAGACCGCGACGAGCAGCACCCCGAGCATGCCGCGGACGAAGAGCTGAGCTACGAAGCATCCGACGAGAATTGCCATGTCGACGTTGGCGCGGAGCTCCAACAAGCCACCCATCAGCGCGTCGCGTGGCCGTTCGCGTGAACGCCGTACCGCCTTCGACGGGTCGATGGCGATGTCGAGACCGGCGACGGAGAGCAGACCTCCAAGAGCCGCAAGCGACGACACAGCCAGGACGAACCACGGTTGGGCTCGGAGCAGCAGGATGGCACCCATCGCCGGGCCGACGAACGTGACAAGTCCTTCCATCGTTCCTGCGGTCACGTTCATCGCGACCAGCTCTGCCGGCGACCGCGCCACGAGCGGAGCAAGGGCCAAGTGGGCTGGGCGATACGGCGTGCCCGCCACGCTGTTGAACGTGATGAGCGCGTAGATCACTGCCGCGGGCGCGTTGGCCGCAAGGGCGACGGCGATGGCCGCCTGCACCGCTGTGACCGCGAGAAAGACGACAGACACCACGCTGCGGCGCGAGTAGCGGTCGGCTGCCCACGCGCCGAACGGGAGAGCGATCGCGCCGGGAAGCAAGCGCGCCAGTCCCACGAGGCCCACGGCCGGCGTGCCGCCATGGCGAAACGCCCACACGGACAACCCAACCATCGAGATGCCGTCGACGAGGAAATACG
This sequence comes from Ilumatobacteraceae bacterium, assembly GCA_031370745.1. GTDB lineage: Bacteria > Actinomycetota > Acidimicrobiia > Acidimicrobiales > Ilumatobacteraceae > JAENVT01. Next base: position 4,348 of record JANMQX010000218.1, on the reverse strand, counting down.
AGGCCCACCCCAGTTGTAGGCGTCGGAGGTTCCGCGAACGCATGACATCGACGACTGCCTCGATGCGTCGGGCCGTCGCGCCTGCCCCTCGTTCCACGCGGGCAATCCTACGAAGTCGGTGGCGCCCGGTTTACCGACGACGATGAGCGAGCGTTGGTCAGCTCGCGAACGCGGGCCACCAGCAGGTCCAGCGCCGGCTCGTCGAGCCCACCTTGCGGAAAGATGACGTCGGCGAAACGCTTGCTGGGCTCGATGAACTGTTCGTGCCCCGGCCGCACAGTGGCGAGGTATTGGGCGACGATGCTGTCGATCGTGCGCCCACGCTCCTCGACATCTCGCCGCAATCGACGAATGAACCGCACGTCGGCTTCGCTGTCGATGTACAACTTCAAGTCGAAGATGTCGCGCAGCGTCGGATCATGCAGCACGAGGATTCCTTCGACAACGATGACCGGGGCGGGTTGTATGACACGCACGGCTGCACTGCGGTTGTGCACCGCGAAGTCGTATGTCGGCGACGAAACCGTCTCGCCGCCCGACAGCCGGGCAAGGTGATCGTTGAGCAGGTTCCAGTCGTAAGCGTCGGGGTGGTCGTAGTTGGTCGCGGCCCGCTCGGCGACCGTTTGATGGGTGTGATCGACCTGGTACGAGTCGAGACGCACGAGGGCAACCTGACTGTCGCCGGCACGTTCGACGAGCCGTTCGCACACGACTGTTTTGCCGGCGCACGTTCCTCCGGCAACGCCGATCAGGAATGGGCGGTTGATTGCTGGCATCGGCGAGACGTTAGTTGGAGGGTCCTTGTAATGACCCTGCCCCACCGGCAAGGCTTGGCGCCGTGACAGACGGATCCCCCACACTCAGCGACCGAGACCAGGCGATCATCAGCTTCGAGTCGTCGTGGTTCACACTCGACGAGCACCGCTACGATGCCATTCGGGCCCGATTTGCGTGTTCTGTCGAGGAATACAATCTCGAAGTGAACCGAGTGATCGATCATCCGGCGGCATTGGAATTCGATCCAATGACGGTCCGTCGGCTGCGACGTCATCGGGAGCGGCGCCGTCGTGAGATGATTGAGGGCGCGGCCAGTGGTGACTAGCCCGGGACAGCTGAGGAGCACACATGAGTAACGAACAGCCGAGCCGCCCGAGGCGTTCGGGAAGCGGTGCCTCGCCTATGGGTTCGACCCTGGCAATCGTGATCGCGATCGCCGCGGTCGTCGTCGGGTTCCTGATCCTCAAGAACATCCGCAGCGACAACTCGAGCTCGGCAACGACTCAGCCGCCCTCCACAACGCTCGCTTCAGCGGCGACCGACACCTCTCCGGTCACTCCAATCGCGACGCAGCCGACGGTGTTCACTCCTCAGACGTCGGGGGCAAAGGTGCTCGTCGCCAACTCCTCGCACGCAAACGGTGCCGCCGGCCAACTGTCGACAGCGTTGCAGGGCAATCAATTCACGATGGGCACGCCCACCAACGGCGCCGCCAAAGAGGCGGTCACCAAGATTCAGTACCTCCCGGGCGATGTCGCCGCGCAGGCCGTTGCACAATCGGTCGCCGCGCTGATGGGCGTTGCCACGGTTGAGCCGATGCCGACACCCGTCGCCTTGGTCGATCCGACAGCGCTGGCCGACAACACGGTGCTCGTCCTGCTGGGCGACGACAAGGCAGGCAAGACGTTGGCGCAGATGGCCGCCCCGGCGACAGCGTCCACCACTGCGGGCGGCGCGACCAGCTCTAGCGCTGCGCCGTAAATCGGTGTAACAGCGTTGCCGCGGCGCGCTCGATGCACCACAACGGCTCGTTCATGGCGCGCTCGTTGCCGTAGTCGTCGACCAGGCTGATGTGGTCGATGCGCGACGCCACAGCGGCGGCGGCGTCGCCAACGATTGCTGCGACGGGCTTTCCGGCGGCGATCGCCAAGGCCTGTACGCCACCGACAACCTTGCCTTCGAAACTCTGCTCGTCGAGGTAGCCCTCGCCGGTGATGACGGTGTCGGCGGCGGCGATCGCGTCATGCAGATCGAGTTCGTCAGCGACGAGATCGAAACCCGGCAGCAGGCGCCCACCAAGCGCGACGAGGGCGCCGGCAATTCCGCCGGCGGCCCCAGTGCCGTCGATGTCGCGCACATCGACGCCGTAGTCGTGCTGGTAGATCTGCGCCAATCGGTGCAATCGGCCGGTGAGCAGCTTGACCTGGGCCGGGGAGGCCCCCTTTTGGGGACCGAACACCGCGGCCGCATCGACGAAGCGGGTGCGCACATCGCAGGCCACGAGCAACTTCACGCCGCGCAAACGATGTGGCCCCTGAATGGCGCGCACGGCGCCGTAGCCACCATCCGTCGTCGCCGAGCCGCCGAGGCAGACAATGATCTTCTTCGCCCCTGCGTCGAGGGCCATGTCGATCAACTCGCCGGTCCCGATGGTCGAGGCTGCCATTGCATCGTTGTTCGCCGCCCCACCGACGAGGGTCAAGCCCGATGCCCGGGCCATCTCGATGACCGCCGTGCCGCGATGCAGTCGCCACTCGGCCCGCACCGGATCACCGAGTGGCCCAGTGACCGTCGAGGTGCGGTTCGCTCCGCCGAGTGCCTCCAGCGTGCCCTCGCCGCCGTCCGCAACAGGAAGCTCGACGCAATCATGACCGAGCTCCCAACACGCCGATCCGACGGCCGCTGCTACCTGCGCCCCGGTCGCCGTGCCCTTGAACTTGTCGACCGCTGCCAGCACGCGCACCGGCGCAGCCTAGGGTTCGACGCCATGGGAATTGCCAACGACCTCGCCTCACTCGACGCCACGGCCCAAGCCGAATTGGTGCGCACGGGTCAAGCCACAGCAGGTGAGTTGGTCGAAGCAGCAATCGAGGGTGCGCAGCGAGTCAACCCGCGAATCAACGCGATCATCCATCCGCGATACGACGCCGCTCGCGCTGAGGCCGCGGAGTCGATCGCGTCAACTGCGCCCTTTGCCGGAGTGCCAATGGTGGTGAAGGACCTCGGCTGCATGATGAAGGGCGAGCCGTACCACCTCGGCTCTCGAGGTTTGAAGTCGATCGATTACCGCGCTCCGGTCGACTCGTCGTTGTATCGCCGGTTCCGCGAGGCCGGCTTCGTGGCCATAGGCCGAACGAACGCCCCCGAGATGGGCAGCACCATCACGACCGAGCCTCTGGCCTACGGCCCGTCTCGAAATCCATGGAACCTCGAGTACTCCACCGGTGGATCGTCGGGTGGCTCCGCTGCGGCGGTCGGTGCCGGCATCGTCGCCGTCGGGCATGCCAACGATGGCGGTGGTTCGATCCGCGTGCCGGCGTCGGAGTGTGGATTGGTCGGCCTGAAGCCGAGCAAGGGCCGCGTCAGCCAAGCGCCTCTGACCGGTGAGGCGTGGGCCGGCGCAACGATCGACGGTTGCGTCACGCGCAGCGTGCGCGACACCGCCGCAGTGCTCGACGCGATCGCTGGCTACGAACCTGGCGATCCGTACATCGCACCGCCATTCGCCCGGCCGCTTGTCGAAGAGGTCGGCGCTGATCCTGGGCGGCTGCGAATCGGTGTGCTCGACCGTTCCGCGCTTGTGCCGTCGCATCCCGACTGCGAGGCAGCGGTTGCCGCGGCGGCCAAGCTGCTGGAATCGCTCGGCCACCACATCGACGACAGCTCACCTGCGGCCATGAGCGATCTCGGTTTCCAGGATCGTTTCATCACCGTCGTTGCCGTCAGCACTGCGCACGATCTGCGGATCATGGAGGACAATCTCGGCCGGCCGATCACCGACGGTGACCTCGAACCCGACAACGTCTTCTACGGCGAGATCGGTCGATCGGTGTCGGCCGCCGACTATCTGCTCACCGTTGGTGCCCAGGCGATGTGGTGTCGGGAGATGTTGTCGTGGTGGCATCCTCTCGATGGCAGCAAAGGTCATGATCTGTTGCTGACGCCCGTCATCGCGACCCCGCCGCCCCTCATCGGGTATCTCTCGGGCCCGGAAGGCGGCATGCGGGTCCGCGACCTGCTGCAGTTCACAGCACAGTTCAACGTCACCGGTCAGCCGGCGATCAGCCTGCCGCTGTACTGGACCGCCGAGGGTCTGCCGGTCGGGGTGCAACTTGTCGCCGGATTTGGGCGTGAGGACGTACTCGTACGCATCGCCGCGCAGCTCGAGGCTGCGCAGCCGTGGGCATCGCGACGGCCGCCTGTCAGCGCTTGATCGTCTACTGACTGACAGCCCCGTCGGTCCCTTGGCGGAGGAGGCTGGCACGGAGTGGTCTCGAATCCCGACCGGGTTGGTAGGCTTTCGCCCATGGCCGTCACAATCCGAATCCCAACAACGATGCGTCCAATTTCG